>DATMOE010000001.1:0-2392 GCA_035568435.1 Herbaspirillum sp.
GCTTTTATTACCGGATAGATTACAGATAGAAAGAAAGTAAGACATGATTCCAACTGCTATGGTCAACACCAATGCCGCCGCCTTGCAAATGGCGCGCTCACGTCAACACAATAAGGAAACCACGATTCCAGGTGTCGCCAGCATTGTGCGCGGCATCGCCGGCGGCATTCCCGATCTCGGCAGCAAGAAATTGCCGCCGCTCCCGCCCGACGTGAATGCAAATGTCAATGCGAATACCAATGCGGACATTCTGTCCGGCGGCCCCGCACCCACCGTCGGTACTGGCGCCGGCACTAGTGATAGCGCCACCGTCAGTGTCGGCGCTTGGCGCGCCTCGCAAGGCGCGGCCATCATCCAGTCCGATGTCAGGATGAATGCGCTGATCGTCAAAGCGCCGCCCGAAATGCTGTCCTTTTACAAACGCCTGATCGAACAGCTTGATGTCGATGTGCCGCTGGTGCAGATCGAAGTCACCATTCTCGATATCGATAGCGATTATCTCGACAACGTCGGTGTCAATTGGGCGCTCACCAATACCGGCGGCGGTCACAATATATTCGATTTGAATCCGATGACCGCCACCCTCAATACCATTCTGCCGCGCGGTCTGAATTTATATTCCCAGATTAATTTTCTGCAACGCGATGGGCGCGGCGAAGTGATTTCAAAACCGTCGCTATTGACGATGGACAACACAGCCGCCCTGTTCGATTCGAATGAAACTTCTTACATCCGTACCCGCGGCGAGCGCGTGGCGGAGACCAAAGAAGTCAGTGCCGGCCTGATGTTCAAGGTTGTGCCACGCGTGATTCGCTCCGACGATCCAGCCCATCCCGAACTGCGCAAAATACTGCTGCAGATCGATATCGAAGATGGCAAGCGCGTCAATTCGGCCGATGCCGAGCTGCCGGTGTTTAAAAAAAGCACCATCAGTACGCAAGCCATCGTAGGCGACAGCGAAAGCCTGCTAATCGCAGGCCATCAGCATCAGGAACGTCTAACCAACACTACCAGGGTGCCGATACTGGGATCGCTGCCGCTGATTGGCGCACTGTTTCGCAACGAAAAAGAAACCAGTGGACGACGCACGCGTTTTTTCATCATCACGCCGCGCATCGTCAGTACGCTACAACTCGATAACCAGGTTGCGCTGCCGGTCTTTGAATCATCAAAAGGAATGCGTGCCGGTAGCGACACCAGCAAAGGGGCGGTATCCACGGAACCGCTCTCCGTGCCGGATAAAGCACCGGAGACGCCTGCAACGAATACTGCTGATGCCGCTGATATTACTGCCGGCACTGCAGTCGATACGGCAACCGATTCCACAGCCGATGATGCAGCCGATCATGCCATAGATGCGGCAACACAACAGGTGCCGGGGAATACCTAAATGACGATGAGCATCAATGCGCCCATCGCGGCCAGCCAATTCGCCACGCAGGTGCAAGCGATGGCGCCGACTGCCGAATCCATGCTGGGCAAAGGCGCAGAAGAACTCAGCTTCGGCATTACCGCCACCCGCCAGCCGGGACGCCGCAGCGTCAGCCGATTTACCGCGCAGCCGCGGCAGAACAAAATCAATCAAGTCCTGGCATTACTGGAAGCGGGCGCTACCACCGGCGCGCGCTTTACCCGTCTGCAACGCCTGAGCAAGGCGGCCCAGTCCGCGACAGAGGATATCGAAACCTTCCTCAAAGGTAACGGACTGAGCCCCGAAGACAGCATGTTATTGCTGCAGCAAATCCTCAACGACATGGATGCGCAAGGCGATCACAGCTCGACTTTGCGGCAAAGCGTGATGACGGCTCAGCAGGCATTGGATGAGGATATGGGGCTGGAGATTCGCGCCAGGATTCATGCCCTCGAAATCGCGCTGCAAGAAAACATGGATAGCGCCCAAACCAGCAATTTTCAGGACGGCTATCTGGTGCTGATCCTCACCAGCGGCAATTGCGCTGCTGCGCTGGATGAATTATTACGGCGTTTTCACCGGCAACTGCGGCGTGCGCTGGCGCTGTTGGTCAGGACATTGGGGCGCGAAATCGATTCGCAGTGGTCATGCTGCGAGCCGGATTATCTGCAACTGCTGCGTCAGGCCCTGTATGAAGTCGGCGGCATTGCCAATACCTATGACGACTGCGAAACGCTGACAGCGCGCTGGCGGGAAAAAGAGGCGTTGTTGCTCAACGATGCGGTGCAATTGACGCGTGATCTGGTGCGCCTGGCGGCAGAACCATGGGCCATCGGCACCAAATTCATCGCCTTGGCCAACCGCTATTCGACCACACGCCAGCGCCTGCCCTTCATCGGCCGCTTGCGCAATGTAGTGCATGCCATGCCTGATCTGCTGTTCTTCGACGAAGCCGCGCAGCAACGTGTATACGAAGCCATC
>DATMOE010000002.1:0-9173 GCA_035568435.1 Herbaspirillum sp.
GGCGCCGCGCCGCAAGTAGCGCTGCAATCGAACGAACCGATCATTTCGCCGGCCTGGTCGCCCGACGGCACCAAGGTCGCGTATGTCTCGTTCGAAGCCAAAAAACCGATCGTGTACGTACAAAATCTGGTGACCCGGCAACGCACGGTGGTGGCCAATTTCAAAGGCAGTAATTCTGCCCCGTCGTGGTCGCCCGACAGCAGCAAAATCGCCATCGCGCTGGCCCATGACGGCCTGACCCAGGTCTACACCGTCAACTCGGACGGCGGCAATCTGCGCCGTTTGACTAACACCGGCGGGATCGATACCGAGCCGCAATTCTCAGCCGACGGCCAGTCGATTTACTTCACCAGCGACCGCAGCGGCGGACCGCAAATTTACAAAATGGGCGTAGACGGCAGTAACGCGCAACGCGTCACATTCAAAGGCGATTACAATATCAGCCCAAGAATTTCTCCCGATGGCAAAACACTTGCATATATTTCTCGCCGCGGGGGGCAATTTCAGTTGTATTCTCTCGACTTGACGAATAATCAGGAACAACGGCTGTCCGATAACGCCAAAAGCGAAGCACCGAGTTTTGCGCCGAATGGCAAATACATCATGTATGCCACCAATTCGGGGGGACGCAAAACATTGGCAGTGGTCTCCACTGACGGCAGTATTAAGCAGACTTTAACAACCCAGGCAGGCGATATTCGGGAGCCGACCTGGGGGCCTTTTATGAAATGAATGCGTCAAATTAATTAAATCAAATTAATTAAATTAAATAAATAGTAGTTTTTTTGTCATCTTAAACCCAGGAGAAACACAATGCGTCAAATTCAAATCACCGCTCTCGTTCTGTCCGCTGCCTTTCTGATGGCGGCGTGCTCGTCGCCAATCAAAAAAGAAACGCCACCTGTTGAAAATCACTCAACCCTCGATAACGGCCCCGATGCACGCTCTGTCAACACCGTTAATACAGGCAGCACCGATCCGCTGAACGACCCACAAGGCGTTCTGGCTAAACGCAGCGTCTATTTCGATCTGGACAGCTACACAATCAAAGATGAATTCAAGTCGGTGGTAGAAGCGCACGCCCGTTATCTGGTCGCGCATAAAGATCGCCACGTCACCATCCAAGGCAATACCGATGAGCGCGGCGGCAGCGAATACAACCTGGCGCTGGGCCAAAAACGTGCAGAAGCCGTGCGCAAAGCCCTGGTCTTGCTGGGCGTATCCGACGGCCAGCTCGAAGCAGTTTCGTTCGGCAAGGAAAAGCCTAAGGCGCTGGGCAGCGACGAAGCAGCATACGCAGAAAACCGCCGTGCTGATATCGCGTATTAATCGTCATGCGGATTTTTTATAAATCTGCGTTGGGAGCGGCCCTGGTGGCCGCTTTTTCCTGTGCTCCGATGGCGGCCCACGCAGGCCTGTTCGACGACGCCGAAGCACGCAAGGCGATTCTGGATATGCGCACCCAGATCGACACACTGCAGCACACTATGGGCGACAAAGCCGATAAAAGCAGCACCCTGACGTTAGCCGACCAGACCGATCAACTACGCCAGGAAATTGCCCGCCTGCGCGGTCAGATCGAAGTACTGACCAATCAACTCAGCGACGCGCAACAAAGACAAAAAGATTTCTATGTCGATCTTGACACGCGCATGCGCAAGCTGGAACCGCAGCAGGTCAACATCGACGGCAAGGCATTCAACGTCGGTCAGAACGAACAGAAAAGCTACGACGGCGCCTTGGCGTCTTTCAAGAACGGCGATTACAAAGGTGCAGTCGCCGCACTGAGCGACTTTCTGACGCGTTATCCGCAGTCCGGTTATGCGCCATCGGCCCAATACTTTCTGGGCAATGCCTACTATGCGGTAAGCGATTATAAAAATGCGATCGCGACCGAACAGACGTTGATCAAAAATTATCCAGACAATCCGAAAGTACCCGATGCGCAACTCACCATTGCCAGCGCGTATACCGATCTGAAGGACAAAATAGCAGCGAAAAGAATGCTGAGCGCCATCATTTCCCAGCATCCCGATTCGCCTGCCGCGCAAACTGCAAAAGAACGTCAAGCCGCCTTAAAATAATCTCACGGTAAGTTTGACAGCTACTAACAAGACTGCTTATAATGGCGGACTTTCGGGTCGTTAGCTCAGTTGGTAGAGCAGCGGACTTTTAATCCGTTGGTCGCAGGTTCGAGTCCCGCACGGCCTACCACGAATAAAGCAGTGAATATGAAGGGTCATGAGAAATCATGACCCTTTTTGTTTTTCTATTCTTCCAATTTCCCCATTCCGCAAATCAGTTGCCGCCGAACGCTGCTTTCATATAGCTGCCGTCGATATATTTATTAGGGTCCGATAACATCTTGGCCGGCTGCCCATATTTGGAGCGCAAGGTCAGCACGGTCTGAATACCTGCCATATCGAACTTCAAATCACGAAATAATCCGCCTTGCGGCGCAAGCAAAATATCGTAGGATTTTTTTGCCAGATAAGGCGTTAATCCATCCACTTTCTCGACCAGGATCGCTTCTGCCTCGACGCGATTTTCGGGCGCATATAACCAAGCCAGAGCCTCGCGATAGCCGCGTAAGAAACCGATGACGGACGCTTGATTGTCCTTGGCCCAAGACTTCCTGGCCACGCCAACCGAGCCCATGTAAGCGCCGAGAGCTTTGGCGCCGGTGGTGATCGTCTCAAAGCCCTTATCCGTTGCCAGGATTTCAAATGGCGTGCGCAGCAAAGTCGCATCTTCTTTGCCGGCCATCAAATCCACATAGCGATTACCGGTTGCGCCGGCCTTGACGTATTGCAGATCGGTATCGGAAAGACCGTTTAAAGCCGCCATTTCCTTCAACACAAAAGCAAAGCCAGTGGTCATTGCATCGACAGAAACCGTTTTCCCGCGCAGATCTGGAAAGGAGCGAATGCCGTGCGCGGCAATCAGCGACAGAAAGCCGTTGTCGCCACCCATGAACGCGAACAGGTCGGGATTGCTAGGATGACTGCCGCCGGCCTCGCCCTGCCCCTCCTGATAGGCAACCACGTTGTCAAAGGTTGTCAGTGCGATATCCTCTTTATTCTCAAACAAGCTTTTGACGAGAAACACGGAATTGGGTGTAAAGCTCAAGCTGACATTGATACCGTTTTTGGCAAAGAATCCTTTACGCTGCGCGACCCATACCGGAAGGTTAAAACCGCCATCGAAAGCGATGAGGCGTACATCGCGCAGTTCCGCCGCGCCGGCCGGGCCATAGAGCATGAACGTCAGCAGGAGGATTCCTGAAGCACATAAATTTCGGCAAATAGTTTTCATCAAAATATCCTTTGATAAGGCGTCAATAAAATACATGGAAAATTCAAGCTGCAATCGTTTGCATTTCTATACAAAAAAATAGTGCCGGAATAGCGCTTGTTGCGCAATGAAGGGCAAGGCGGGCTGTAGCGGGCTGTGGCGGATGGTTGTACTCCGTTCGTGTCACTCCGGCAGCCTCCCTTCTTTACCTCACTGCGCACAATCATCCGCCGCAGCCCGCTACAGCCCGCCTTGCCCTTCATTGCGCAACAGCGTTGCCCTAAAACCTGATATCGCTATTTTCCCGCGGCACATCAGTGGAGCCGCGTATCACCAATTCCGGCCGCAGTCTGATATCTACTATTGCTGCATCGCGCTGGTCGATGGCATTCAAAATTAATCGCGATGCCTCCAAACCCATCTCCCGATGCGCAATGCGTATCGTGGTCAGCGGCGGCCAGATCATGTCCATGAGCGGCATATCGTTATGTCCGACAATCGAGAGATCGGCTGGGCAATTCAGCCCTTTTTCCTTCATCACGTCGTAACAACCCAAGGCAACCAGATCGTTGACTGCAACCACCGCCGTGGTCTTGGGCGCTAATTTAAGCAACTCCGCCAAGGCGATCCGACCGGCATCGCGCGTGTACGCCTTACTCTCGACGATCTTATATTTCGATTTGGACAAGCCTTGCTCATGGGCGGCGTTAATGAATCCCAATCGACGCAAATGACCGGTCGAAATATACTCAGGGCCCGCGATGTGCGCGATATGGGTATGTCCGATCGATCTTAAATGATCTACCGCTAACCGCATGCCCTGATACTCATCGCTTGCCACGCAAGACACCGTACCGGAGTCATCGCTGCGGTTCACGCTGATGACCGGGACGTTTTGCTCGACGCAACTTTGCATGAGAACATCATGCCGCTCTGCCGTTGCGAAAATCAATCCGTCGACCTGCTGGCCAAGCAAACGGTTAACCACAAAGCTCTGCTCCTCGTGGGAACTGCCGACGTTGACGACAATCGTGAGATAGCCGAATTTACGCAGCCCCTCTTCGATCCCCATCAAAATGGGCGGAAACACCGCATTCGTGATATCGGGCAGGATGACGCCGATGACCTTGGACCGTTTGGTCCGCAACGTTGAGGCGGCTCTGTTGGCCCGGTACCCGATACGCTTGGCCACGGCCAGAATCCGCTTGGCCACGTCTTCGCTGACCATCCCCCGCGTCTCCGGGTTCATCACCCGCGATACTGTAGAAGAATGCACGCCTGCAGCTTTTGCAATATCGGCTAGGGTAGGAGATTTGGCGATCATAAAATAACACTCGATTTTTAATCGCTTATTCTAATCGAAGCGCTTTATGGCTTAACCCAGTATTTTGAGTTTTTCCTCATCCAGCTCATTTTCCCAGCGTGCGATCACTACCGTCGCCACGCCATTGCCGATGGTGTTGACCAGCGCGCGCGCTTCACTCATGAAACGATCGATGCCCAGTATCAACGCCATACCGGCAACAGGAATCGTCGGCACCACCGCCAGCGTCGCCACCAAGGCGACGAAAGAAGCGCCCTGCACGCCGCTGGCCCCTTTGGACGTGAGCATCGCAACGGCCAGGATTGCCAACTGTTGCATCAGCGTGAGATCGGTATTGGTCGCCTGCGCGACAAACAGCGCCGCCATGGTCATGTAAATACTGCTGCCGTCGGTATTGAATGTATAACCGGTCGGCACCACCAGACCTACCAATGATTTGGAGCAGCCCAGCTTTTCCATTTTTTCCATCAGCGTAGGCAGCGCGGTATCCGAAGAACTGGTGGCCAATACCAGCAGGATTTCCTCTTTGATGTATTTAAGGAATTTGAAAATATTAAAGCCGGTCAGTTTCGCAATCACACCAAGAATGACGAAAACGAACACGAACGAGGTTAAATAAAATGTGCCGACCAGTTTGGCCAGCGGGATCAGGGAAGCGATGCCGAATTTCCCGATGGTAAACGCCATCGCGCCGAACGCGCCGATGGGCGCAAATTTCATGACGATACTGACCGCACCAAACACTGCATGCGAAACCGAATCGATCATATCGGTCACCGGCTTGCCGCGGCTTCCCAATAGCGATAAAGCGAGGCCGAACACAATCGAGACCAGCAAAACTTGCAGCACATCACCCCGCGAGAAGGCGCTGACGACCGTATCGGGAATGATATTGAGCAGAAAATCGGTGGTACTCAGCCCCTTGGCTTGACCTGCATACGCCATGACGGCTTTGGTATTCAAGGTCGCCACATCGACGTTGAATCCGGCGCCGGGCCGCACCCAATTACCGATCGCCAGCCCGAGAAATAAAGCGAACGTGGACACCACTTCGAAATACAGCAAAGCCTTCCCGCCGACCCGGCCGACCTTGCGCATATCCTGCATGCCTGCGATGCCGGATACCACCGTGCAAAACACCACCGGCGCGATCAGCATTTTAATCAGTTTGATAAAACCATCGCCGAGCGGCTTCATCTCTGCTGCCGTCACCGGACTGAAATGGCCGAGCACAATACCGAGCGCAATGGCAATGAGAACCTGTATATAAAGCACGCGATAGAACGGCTTCTTCACCGTCGCGCCTTGCAAGCCAATGATTGGAATTTCATTGATGACGTTGTTCATAGGTCTCCTGATTATATTTATTTTGATCAAAAAATTGCTTCGCTAAAAAGCCGTTGCAGGGCGCTTCATAAAATCCTTAAATTGCTTTATTAAATGGCATCACCAGTAAAATTGTCGCCGGCCGATTCGTCAAATTTTTCAGCGCCCTTTTTTCGCCGGGCGCCAAGCGGCATGAATCATGTCTGCCCAATGTCTCTTCGCCGCTTTCCGTGACAATCGTGACATGCCCCTCCAGCACCACATAGAATTTCTCCACCGGCGACGCGTCCAGCGTGGTGCCGCCGCCTGGAAGGATATGCGACACCCCCATCCAGGCGGTATCCGCCGGTCCGGCTTCCTGACCTTGCAGCCGCAAGCAAACCATCCCCTCATGACTCGGTGGAAAATATTGCGCGGCTGTGTCGAAGCGCGTGACGTTCACGGCCGCACCACCACACGTTCCGCGGAACCGTTGAGTACGGCGCGATATGCCTGCACGGCATCGGTTAATGCATAAATATGTGTTTCCAGAACCGGAAACGGCTTCAAGCTCCCATCGTTGAAACCTGGCGTCAGGAGATCCAAAATCTCCGCACCGTCATGGCTATCCAAGGCCAATGTATCGATGCCGACGAAGGTATGCATCCCCCGGTAAAACGCAAAAATATCGAACGGCACCGCGCGCTCGATCGTTGAAATGAAAATTTGCTTGGCGCCTTTCGCCATGGCGCGATTGGCCTGCTCGAAATAAGGGCTGCCTACCGTGTTATAGACGATGTCGGCGCCATGCCCGGCCGTTTTCGCCCTCACATAATCGGCCACATCGACAGCACTGGCATCGATCATATCTACCGGCCCGCTCGCGTGTCCCCGATACCCTTGCGCGACACGTTCAACGCCGAATACCTGCGCGCCGGCGCGTGCTGCCAATTGAATCGCGGCCTGGCCGACCTTGCCGTTACCGCCGAACACAAGAACGACATCGCCTTTTTTCGGCATGCCCGCACGGCGCAAGCCTTCATAGGCAGTGATGAACGGCACGCCCACGGCGCCGGCTTCGAGCAGACTGATAGTGGCCGGCTTTTCGCGCACGCTGAGTGCATCGATCACCAGATATTTCCCATGCGTACCATCGCGGCTGATACCCAGCTCGCCGCCGCTGCCCCAAACAGCCTTGCCCACCAGATGCTGGGGGCCATCCACGACGATGCCTGCATAATCGCGTCCCGGCGTACGAGGCCATACCGCGTGCGGCATCGCACCCAGCGTTGCCTTGACGTCGCTCGGATTGACACCGGCGCTATGCACCTCAATCACACATTGCTGTGGACCGGCTTTCGGCTGCTCGACGGCGACCGTGTGCAACACCAGTGAATCGATACTTGCGGCTTTCTCAAAGACTCGTATAACTGTCATGCTTCCTGCTCCATTCCATATAAATAACTATTTAAGACCTAAAATCGCGCGCGCCTCCACTGGCGTTGCAATCGCGCCCCCCATGGATTCGACGATTTCACGCGCGCGCCGTACCAGCACGGCGTTACTCGCTGCCAGCACGCCTTTGGACAAATACAAATTGTCTTCAAAACCAACCCGCACATGTCCGCCATACAGATAAGACTGGCCGACCATCGGGAACTCATGGCGGCCGATGCCGAAGCCGGTCCAGATCGCCCCATCCGGCAGCAGATCCCGCGCATACAACATCGTTTCGGGGGTCGCCGCAAAACCGTATTTGACGCCCAGCACCAGGCTGTACAAGCCGGGGCCGTTGAGCACGTCGGTGCGGATTAAATCGTGGGCCAGGTGAATATCGCCTGAATCGAATAATTCGATCTCGGGCATCACGCCCGCGTCCAGAATCAGCTTTGCCATCTTGGTTACGTTGCGCGGCGTATTGATCACCACTTCCCCGCCCGAATTCATCGTATTCAAATCCAGCGTGCAGATATCCGGGCGCAACTCCACGACATGCTCGACCCGCTGCTCGGGAACCATCAACGTACTGCCGGGTGCCGCCACCTTGGGATCGGCTTCGCTGGGAATGAAACGCCCGCCCGGCCCGGTGGTCAAGTTAATGATCAGCGCCGAATTCTTTTCCCGTATGCGTTCGATCACTTCCCGGTAATGCGCGATCTTCATCGAGGGCTTGCCGGTTTCGGGATCGCGCACGTGTATATGCGCCACGGCAGCGCCTTCCATTGCCGCCTCCAGTGCCGACTCGGCGATCTGCTGCGGCGTAATGGGCAACCCGGGGTGTTGCTCCGGCTTGGTGAGATTGCCCGTGATGGCGCACGTAATAATGACTTTATCTTGCATGGCTGATCTTTATGCTGTGCCAAACCGCCGACCACCGTCGACATGAATGGTGGTACCGGTTGAGAAAGTCAGCGTCGTGATGCATGCCTCGATTGCTGCGGCAATATCATCGGGTGTGCCGATCCGTTTAAGCGGCGTCGTGGCTGCTTGCTTTTCGTTCCAGGCCTGGTCCCGCCCCGGCACAAACGTGGTATCGACAACGCCGGGAGAGACGTTCAGCACACGAATTTCCGGCGCCAATGCGCGACCCAGCGACACCGCCATAATGTCCAGCCCGGCTTTGACCGCGCAGTACGCGATATTGCTGCCGACACCGGTGCTCGCTGCGATCGATGAAACATTGACCACCACACCCTGCCCGGAACTGCGCAATAACGGCGTAAAGGCGCGAATGGCGGCAAACTGTCCGCGCCAATTGACGGCGAACATGCGATCGATCAACTCATCATCCAACGCTTCGAGATCGCGATGCGGAATCGGCTTGGTAAAGCCGGCGGCATTGATCAGGATATTGGCGCGCCCCCACCGAACCGCAACATCGGCGGCGGCTTTTACCAGCGACTGGCTATCTTCCACGGCGGCGCATAGAGCGCCATGATCCTGACCGGGCAGCTCGGCAACCAAAGCATCGGCGGCTTCTTTTTTACTTCGATACAAAATGACAATCCGAGCGCCTGCCACCGCCAGCCGTTGGGCGGTTACGCGACCGATGCCGCCTGTTCCACCCACAATGACAGCGACCTGTCCTTCCAGAGATAACGTATTCACGCGCGACATGCATTTTTCCTAACTGTGTTAATTATTTAATCGGTGGGCGCGGGAAAGTTCGCGTGCCCTTTTCCAGTACAAAATCGTAAGTCAGCGTCACGTAGTGATCGGGCGCATCGGGGTAGTCGGGATTGGGCTGGTC
>DATMOE010000003.1:0-8960 GCA_035568435.1 Herbaspirillum sp.
ACCGCGGCGATGGAAACGCTCGCGACCAACAAGTATTTTTCACGATTTTCAAACCACTTATCCAGTAACCATCCGCCTATGAGCATGCCGGCGATGCCTGCGAATCCGGGGAGCGAAGATAAAATGCCTGCATGCAGCAAATCCAGTTTTTGGACTTTCAGCATATAGGAAGGCAGCCACGACAAAAATCCCCATATCAGAATATTCACACCGAAATTGATGGCGGAAATCTTCCAGATGTTGCTGTCGCGAAGTAATTCCTTTAGCGTTTTTTTGTCGGCCTCATCCTCAACGCGTACATTTTCCTTGGGCCCGCTAAGTGGCTTAATCTTCAGCACATAAAGAATGGATGCAATGACACCGAATATGGACATCGCGATAAACATGCCGCGCCATCCGATCCAGATAATCAACGGTGCGGCAACGATAGGGGCAATCGCCAGGCTCAAGGGATTTGTCGCCAACAATACGGATTGAACTCTGGCTCTATCGCTCTTGGGAAAATACTCTGAAACTGCTTTGAAGCTTGCGGTGGGAAAGCTGCCTTCAAAAATTCCAAAGAAGAAGCGAATAACAAATAACGAGACGATCGACCAAGCAACGCCTGTCAAGCCCGAGAAAATGGTGAACATGATGAGAGAAAATATCATCATTTTTCGCGAGCCGACTTTATCGGAAAGCCATCCACCCGGCAGTTGAACCAGGGAGTATCCAATAAAAAATACACTCAGCATCATCCCCAAACCGACTTCATCGATATGGAATTCTTTTCCGATAAAAGGAAGTGCCATATTGATGAGAAATCGATCCAGATAACTCACGAACCAACCTACGAAGAGGACGGAAGTAAATACATATTTCTTTGAAATAGAATTCATGGGATCCCCGCAATCAGTGCCGAAGGACCGTATGGCGCGTCTCACCGCCCAGCAACAGCCGCTTAATTTCGCAACGCCCATCAAAGCCTGATCTATCGAAGCCCGGGCCTGCCTCGCCCGTGAATAGTATGTAAAGCATTGTCTTCTCCATCCTGAATTTTGTGTGGATGTTGGTTCATAAATATTTATATTTTTATGTACTGCAATGCAGGACAAGGCGTAAAGCCAAGCCCTGCCAGGGAACTGCCCCGATCAGTCGAACACGATCGCCGCGCCCGGCGGCGGGCTATAACCAAGGTCGCCGCGCGCAATGACGGCATCGCGGCCACCGTTAGCTGCCAGCAATTCGCCCTGACGCAACTTGACCCTGGCATCCACTTCAACCGGATCGCACATTGCGGTGAGATGCTGATGACACTCCTTCAACACCGCAGCATAAGCCGGGTCGGCAGCCAGATCGGTCAACTCTTCCGGGTCGGCTTTCAAGTCAAATAACTGCGGCGGGTAGTTGACGTAAAACACGTATTTGTATTGCTTATGCCGGATCATGAATGCACCGGTAGTTGAACCCATGCCATGGTATTCCACCAGCACATTGCGCTCTGGCTTGGCGCCGGCTACCAGCGCATTGAGCGACACGCCGGGGAACCCCGCCATGAGTCCCGGTTCGGCTTCGCCAACGGCCTCCAGGATGAATGGGTAAACATCGACGTGGCTGGTCGGCGTATCGACAACCTTCCCCGCAGGGATGCCGGGACCGGCAATAATCAGCGGCACACTGGCGGCCTCTTCAAACATGCTCGACTTGCCCCACATGCCGCGCGAACCCATGCTATCGCCATGATCGCTGGTATAGATCACTTGCGTATTATCCGCGAGGCCAGACTCGTTCAAGGCATCCAGCACCAGACCAATATTTTCATCCAGGAAAGAACACAGGCCGTAGTAACCAGAAAGCGCTTTCTTTAGCTTCGCCTCATCAAAATAATCATCGTAATTGAAGCTGCCGCGATAATCCACCAGGGCCGGATGCATAGGACGCTCCTCATGCGCATACAACTTGGGGCGCGGAAGTTCCTGATCGAAGTATTTATAGTAGTGTTGCGGCGGCGCAGTCAGCGGAAAATGCGGTGCGACGAAGGACACAAACAGAACCCATGGCTTGCCGTTGAATTTAGCCGCCTCTTCACGCAACCAGACCTGTGCTCGCGCGGCGATTTCGCGGTCGTAGAATGTGTATTGACTTTCGCCCGGGCCGGCCAGTTCGGCCATCTTGTAAGCGCCCTTGCGTACCGGCAAATCGCTACGGACCAAGCCCATCAGATCGCCCTTGCCTTCGATGGTATGCATCGGAACGACCTCTTCGGAGAAGCCGTGATCTTCATCGTTTTTGCGGAAATGCAATTTACCGATCGAGACCACCTGATGACCGCGGTCCCGCAGCTTGTGATGCCAGCTTGGGGTCTCGCCATCATAGGCATCGGCGTTGTCGGCGTGCCCTATTTGAAAAATATATTTGCCGACCGCGAAAGATGCGCGTGCCGGAATGCAAACCGGGCTGGTGCAATACGCGGAATTAAAGCGCACGCCACTGGCGGCGAGCCGATCCAGATTCGGCGTTTCAACAATTGGATGGCCGGCGCAGCCGAGCATCTTCGGATTATGCTCATCCGACATAATGATCAGCAGGTTTTTTCCAGCGTTAGACATGTGACACCTCGTATTAATATAGAGCTATATAGTTTATAAAAAATAAAATTTTTTTGGCTGGCCATCAGAGTCGGTATCAAGCTTCAACCTGTCTCTGATCGGCGCAGCCATTGGCTTTGTTAGCGTTGTATCTTCGCCGCCTGTCCGATCACCGGTTCCGCAGGAATACCCAACACTCTATGCGTCGGCGGAATCGAAAACTCCTGATAATAAACACAAGCATTTCTTCCCATGTGGGCGACCGCCTGCATAAAAATACCCACCGTATTCGTCTTCACATCCAATACCTCGGCAATGCTTTTAGCGATGGGCATTGCCCGGACAAAATGCTCAACATTCGTAATCGGCACATGTGATTCGTTCAGAATCAACTTCTTGAAGTTCACGCCATCGAGCTTGCTTAACGGACCTTCGCAAAGCGCCGGCAACAAGCGATGATCCGTATAAAATTGTGAAAAAACTTTAAACTCGTTATTCACATTAATGACGCGATCTATCTTCATCACATTACCGGCCGCTTGTGGAAAATATTTCATCCACGCGCCCGGCGCTACTGCACGTTCCCGTTTGATTGCCTTGGTATAAATCGGCAGGAAATTCTCGCCTTCATCATCAAAAAAACGGCAATGCCACGGATCTTCCAGGCGCAAATTCTTTTTTTCCGCGACAAAGCTGCCGAGTCCGTGCTGGCGCACCACAATGCCTTGCTCAGACAAGTTACGCAAAGCGCGTTGGACTGTTCCGAGACTGAATGGCGTCATCTCCGCCAATTCATCTTCAGTCGGCAACTTCTCGCCGGCCTTCCAATAACCCGAAGTAATCCCATCGACCAGCGCGTTGGCCAGAAGAAGGTACTTTGGCAAGCCACTGTTATTGGGCCGCCGAAGCGCTTCGAATACGCTTGAACTATCTACTACGCTGACCATAATTTTCCCTAAAAAAGCCTGCATCTACTCAATGCTCGAAGTATACGCTTCAGGTTTCTCCCCAAGCTTTTCCACTCTCGGTCAAATGCAAAATAGCCTATTTTTTAAAAACTATAGTCCTATATAGTTTTAGATACAAGAAGAATTTTCATCTATTTTATTAAAAGAGATATTTCACTGCATCGATAAAGAGCAGCATCATCTGGTTTGCCAAATTTTAAATTGCCATCCGTTTAAACTATAGTACTATATAGTACAAACTGGAACGACGATGCTTCTGCGCTTGCTTCTTCTTCAGTGCTTCTCCATTGCTTATTTCATATATCAACGCGACGTCCAGAGCGCGCAATAGGAACCGATCATGAATGCCCCGCCCCCATTTCAATTCACTGCAGAGCGCCAGCGCGAGGTCGTTGCGGCGTTGCGCGAGATCATGCCGGGCCACGCCGTACTATTTGATGAAGAAGATACCCGGCCTTACGAATGCGACGCACTGACGGCGTTCCGGCAATTGCCGATGGTGGTGGTCTTGCCGGAAAACGAAATGCAAGTGGCCGCCACGCTTAAAATCTGCCACCGGCTGCAAGTACCCATTGTGCCGCGCGGCGCCGGTACGGGCCTGTCGGGCGGCGCAACGCCGATCGCCGGCGGCGTAGTGCTGTCGACGGCAAAACTCAACAAGATCATCAAGCTCGACCCCACCTCCCGAACTGCGGTGGTGCAGCCGGGCGTGCGTAATCTGGCCATCTCCGAAGCCGCGGGCGCACACGCTCTGTATTACGCGCCCGATCCGTCGTCGCAAATCGCCTGCACCATCGGCGGCAATGTCGCAGAAAATTCAGGCGGCGTGCATTGCCTGAAATATGGATTGACGGTGCATAACGTGCTGCGTGTACGCATGGTAACGATAGAGGGCGAGATTGTAGAACTGGGCAGCGGCGCCTTGGATGCCCCCGGGTTCGATCTGCTCGCCGTCTTTATCGGTTCCGAAGGCATGCTAGGCATCGTCACCGAAGTGACGGTCAAACTGGTGCCCAAGCCGCAATTGGCGCGCGTCATCATGGCCTCGTTCGACGATGTGGTAAAGGGCGGCAATGCGGTCGCCGATGTCATCGCCGCGGGCATCATTCCGGCCGGTCTGGAGATGATGGATAAAACCTCGGTAGGTCTGGTCGAACCGTTCGTGAAAGCCGGTTACGATACCGGCGCCGCAGCAATTCTTCTGTGTGAATCGGATGGCACGCCGGACGAAGTCGAAGAAGAAATCGGGCGTATGAGCGAGGTGCTGAAGTCCTCCGGCGCGACCGCCATCGCGGTGTCGCAAAACGAAGCGGAACGCCTGAGATTCTGGTCTGGACGCAAGAATGCGTTCTCGGCCGCCGGCCGCATTTCGCCCGACTACTATTGCATGGACGGCACCATTCCGCGCAAGCAATTGGCCGAAGTGCTCACGCGCATCGAGCAAATGGCCATCAAATACGGCCTGCGCTGCGCCAACGTATTTCACGCCGGCGACGGCAATTTGCATCCGCTCATCATGTTTGATGCTAATCAGGAAAACGAATTCCATCGCGCCGAACTATTCGGCACAGACATCCTTGAGCTATGCGTGGAAGTCGGCGGCACCATCACCGGCGAACACGGCGTGGGCATCGAAAAAATCAATTCAATGTGCGTCCAGTTTTCGGCGCAGGAACGAGAGGCGTTTTTCGCTGTGAAACGCGCCTTCGACCCCGCGTCTTTGCTCAACCCGGAAAAGGCAATCCCATCGCTTCATCGATGCGCCGAGTACGGCAAGATGCATGTCAAGCGCGGCGAAATGAAATTCCCGGATCTCCCTCGTTTTTGAAAAGCACGGTTATGGAACAAACGCTACAACAGTTCAAGCAACGTATTACAGCAGCAAGCGCCAGCAAGACCCCGCTACGCATTCGTGGCAGCGGCAGCAAGGATTGGTATGCGCAAAAACTGCAAGGCGAACTATTCGACGTCAGTGGCTATAGCGGCATCTTGTCGTACGATCCGACCGAACTGGTGATCACTGCGCGCTGCGGCACGCCACTGGCGGAAATCGAAGCGGCCCTCATGCCGCACAAGCAGATGCTGGCATTCGAACCGCCGCATTTTGGCGCGCATTCGACGCTAGGCGGGATGGTGGCCAGCGGCCTGTCCGGTCCACGTCGCGCCACGGTTGGCGCGATACGCGATTTCGTGCTGGGTGCGGTGCTAATGGATGGCAAAGGCGACGTGCTCAGCTTCGGCGGACAAGTGATGAAAAATGTCGCCGGCTATGACGTTTCGCGCTTACTCGCCGGTTCGCTCGGCACACTCGGGCTGATACTTGAAGTGTCGTTGAAGGTGTTGCCGAAACCGTTTTCCGAAACCACGCTGCGCTTTACCATGGAACAGGCCGACGCCATTCGGGCACTGAACACATGGGGCGGCCAGCCTTTACCGATCTCGGCGAGCGCATGGCATGACGGTGTGCTGCTGGTGCGCTTGTCGGGTGCGGCCGCGGCCATCAAGGCGGCCAAACAGAAAATGCAGGGAGAGGAAATCGAGGCAGAGACGCTCTGGACTGATTTGCGCGAGCAAACAGATGACTTCTTCACCGCAATTTCTCCTGCGCTCGGCCTGTGGCGCCTATCCGTGCCCTCGCACACGCCACCGCTCGCGCTGCCCGGCGAACAACTGATCGAATGGGGCGGCGCGCAGCGCTGGCTGAAGACCGACGCCGATACGGCAAGGCTGCGCGCCACGGTAACGCAGGCAGGTGGGCACGCCACCTTGTTCCGAGGCGGTTCCCAACACCAACAGACCGATGTATTTCATCCGCTCACACCCGCCATTGCCAGAATTCATCGCAATCTCAAAACAGCATTCGATCCGTCCGGCATCTTCAATCCCGGTCGCATGTACAACGAGTTTTAGCCATGCAAAATAATCTAGCCGATTTCATCAAGAACACCCAGGAAGGCAAGCAAGCCGAGACCATCCTGAGCAAGTGCGTGCACTGCGGTTTTTGCGGCGCCACCTGTCCGACCTACCAATTGCTGGGCGACGAACTGGATAGTCCGCGCGGCCGCATCTACCTGATCAAGCAAGTGCTGGAAGGCCAACCGGCGACGGCCAAAACGCAATTGCACCTGGATCGTTGCCTGACCTGCCGCAACTGCGAAACGACTTGCCCATCCGACGTGCATTATGGCCATCTGCTCGATATCGGGCGCAAGGTCGTTGAGCATCAAGTGCCTCGTCCGCTGTCGCAACGTCTCCTGCGCACCGCGCTCAAAGAAGTACTGCCGCGAAAATGGCTGTTCACGCCGATGATGAAAGCCGGGCAAATGATGCGGCCGATGCTGCCTGAAGCATTGCGCAACAAAGTGCCGGCGAAACAAAATGCAGGCGCCTGGCCGACCACGCAGCATACGCGCAAGATGCTGCTGCTGGACGGCTGCGTACAGCCGTCGATGGCGCCCAATATCAATGCCGCGACCGCCCGCGTATTCGATGCCCTGGACGTGCAATTGATCGTCGCCCCCAAAGCCGGCTGCTGCGGCGCGATTCGCCATCACATGAACGACCATGACGGCGGCCTGGACGACGCCCGTCGCAACATCGATGCCTGGTGGCCCTATGTGGAAGCCGGCGTGGAAGCGATCGTGATGAACGCCTCCGGCTGCGGCGTGATGGTCAAAGACTACGGCCATCTACTGGCGCAGGATGCTGCCTACGCAACGAAGGCCTTACGCATTTCGACGCTGACCAAAGATGTCAGCGAAATCCTGCCGGCGTTCGAAGCGGAGCTGAAGAAAAAGCTGAGCGGAAAAATCGGCAAGCGTGTTGCGTATCATCCGCCGTGCACCCTGCAGCATGGCCAACAGATTCGCGGCAAAGTCGAGGGCGTGTTGCGCGCGGCCGGCGTCGATGTCCAGCTCTGCGCCGACAGCCATCTATGCTGCGGTTCGGCCGGCACGTATTCAGTGCTGCAGCCGGCATTGTCCTATCAATTACGCGACAACAAACTGGCCAATCTGCAGGCCACCAAATCGGACATGATCGTATCGGCCAACATCGGTTGCCTGACGCATTTGCAATCGGGAACCGAGACCCCGGTCAAGCACTGGATCGAACTGATCGACAACGCTTTGTTGAAAGTTGGCTGATTTCACGCCGCGATGCTCACGATGCTTCGGATACGCCTTCTACTGCTCAGGCTTCGCACTTATACCCAAGCCGCATTGCGCTTTTCGGATACCCACGCCACCTTGCTCTGGGCGGCTGTCGCCGGCGTCGCGGGCGCATTGGCCACGGTAGGATTTCGCGAGGGTATCGATTTTCTGCAATGGCTGATGGTCGGCCAAACCGGCAGTCTGGTCGACATGGCCGAAAAGCTGTCGTGGCCCATGCGGCTGCTGATTCCAACCGCTGGCGGCGTGGTTGCCGGCAGCCTGCTGTTGCTCGGTACGCAGTCGAACCAGAAGCAGAGCCAGAGCCAGGCCAGCGTCGATTACATGGAAGCCATTGCAATCGGCGACGGCCGGATCTCGCTGCGCCAAAGCCTCTCACGCAGTGTTTCCTCGCTCTGCACGATCGCCTCCGGCGGATCGATCGGACGCGAAGGCTCGATGATCCAGCTTGCCGCACTGTGCTCCTCGTTGCTGGGACGCGCGATTCACTTCGATCCGCCGCGCCTGCGCCTGCTGGTTGCCTGCGGCGCGGCGGCGGGGATTACAGCGGCATACAACGCGCCCATCGCAGGCGCATTTTTCATCACCGAGATCGTGCTCGGGTCGATTGCAATGGAAAGCTTTGGTCCGATTTTGGTGGCATCGGTCATCGCCAATATCACCATGCGCGCATTCGCCGGCTATCGGCCGCCTTACGAAATGCCTTCCTTTCCGGCCATCCATGGCCTTGAAGTCCTGCTGTTCCTGATGCTGGGGCTGCTGGCCGGTCTGGCCGCGCCGCAGTTCCTGCATCTGCTCGATTTCAGCAAACGGCAATTCAATAAAACCGGCATGCCCCTGCCGCTGCGGCTCGGCGTGGGCGGCTTGCTGGTCGGCTTGCTGTCGCTATGGCTGCCGCAAATCTGGGGCAATGGCTACGAGGTGGTCAATGACATTTTGCATACCCATTGGGCCTGGAGCACCTTGCTGATCATCCTCGTGTTGAAAGTGGCTGCCACCGCGTTGACCACCGGTTCGGGCGCGGTGGGCGGTGTCTTCACGCCGACGCTGTTCGTCGGCGCTGTGATCGGCTGTCTGTTCGGACTAGCGGCCCAGACGCTATGGCCGCAGATCGCTTCGGCGCCGTTTGCCTACGCGATCGTCGGCATGGGCGCCTTTTTGGCCGCGGCCACCAATGCCCCGCTGATGGCGATGCTGATGATGTTCGAAATGACGCTGAGCTACCAGGTGATGCTGCCGCTAATCCTGTCCTGCGT
>DATMOE010000004.1:0-3004 GCA_035568435.1 Herbaspirillum sp.
ACACCATCGCCCTCAATCCGTTCCGGCGGCGCAAATTTCAGCGCCGATTGCGCCGCTGTCGCGTTGTCCCAGGCGATACGGCCGCTATTCATCATGCCGTCGACCGCGTGCCGGCCGGAACGAATCTGCACTTTTTCCTGCCCGGCCTTGTAATACAGTGAGAACGATCCGTAAAATCCAGGACATTCATAGCGCACCAATCCCTCGGGCGCGGGCATGAGGACCTCACCGAACAGCAGCACAAGCAACAAGAGCACGGCGGGCAGCGAGGCGGCCGCGAGCATCCACACATTGCGTTTCGACAGTTGCAGAAATGGCGGCAAATACGTCTTCCAATCGCACTTCGCAGCCACCGGTGCGCTGCGGGCCACGCGCACCGGTGGCCGCGGGATCGGCAGCTTGCGCGCCGCTGGTGAGCGTGGCTTGCGCGGCAGCCCTTTGCGGATCTTGCTCTGCAGCAGAACGAAGATCACGCAAAACAAAGGCGCCACGTAGATCAGTGCCGGCGACTGCGTATTGATGCCGTCGGCAATCAGCGGGTCGGACACTGCAATCGCACCGGCCAGCCATCCCAGCATCGCCCCCACCCCGGGCACCAGCAATGGATATCGATTCAACAGGCGCGAGATAAACAAGCTGCCATACATCAATAAAGGCACGCTGAACAACAAGCCGATGATCAGATACACGACACTGCCGTTAACCGCTGCGGCAAGCGCCACAACGTTGTCCAAGCTCATGACCAGATCGGCTACGATCACCATGCCGATGGCGCGCCAGAAGCGGTTGCCGGCGGCGCCGTCGAGGACACTCTCTCCCTCTTCCATCGACGCCTCAGGCCTTGCGCTTTCGTCCACAATCAATTTGATCGCAATGTAAATCAATGCGGCGCCGCCAAGCAATTTCAATCCCGGCAGCGCGAGCAAAAAGGTAATCACCGTAGTCAGCAGAACACGCAGGAGAATGGCCACGCCGGTACCGATCAGAATGACCTTGCGTACTTGTTGCGGCGGCAGCGAGCGGCAGGCGAGCGCAATCACCACGGCGTTATCGCCGCTCAATATCAGATCCAGCAAAAACACTTGGAAGATCATGCCAAGCGCCTGCATCACGCCATCAAATCCCATGCTGCCCTGCTCCACGACTGAAATTTATCCCAGCATCCCTGCAATAGCCGCATACAGCCCGAACCCCGCCGTCAGCGTAAAAATTGCGCCCACCGCATAGGCGTAGAACCCCTTCAGTCGCAAGGTCTCGGGCAATTCGGTGCAGGCCAGGCGATACAGGAATAGCAAAATAATCGGTAATAACAGTGCATTAACGACCCCGGTGGCAATTGATAAATCAACCAGATTGATACCGGAAGAGACGACCGTGCCGGCCACGATCAGCATGATGCCGAACGCCGCATAGAACCAGGGCGCCTGGCTCGGCCGTTGTTCCAGCGAATGGCGCACGCCGGTCGCTTCGCCGACCGACCACGCCGCTGTCAGGCATACCACAATCGTGGCGACCATCGCCCCGCCACTGACGCCGACCGCAAAAATCACGCGGCCGTAGGTATTGCCCAGCACGGCGGTAAAGGCTTCGGCAATCTGCGGCACGTTGTCCAGACTGATGCCACGCTGGCCGAGGGAAGCCGCTGCCGCCACCAGCACCGCCGCTTGCAGCGATTGGCAGAGTATTGCGCCGCCCAGCGTTTCGGCTCTGGCCACTTTCAAATGCGACAGCGAGAGACCTTTATCGAGCAGCGCAGATTGCTGGTAGAACATGGTCCACGGCATGATACTGGTGCCCAGATTGGCCGCCACCAGATAGAGATAGCGATGGTCGTGCAGCGGTATTTGGCGCATCTGCGCCAGCACTTGGGTGGTATCGGGATGGGCTTTCCAGGCCACCGCCAGAAACGTCAGTCCGAACAGACCGAGAAAAATCGCGATCCGTTCGACCGAATGGTAAGAACCGGTCCACATCATGACAAAGGTCATGGTGACGATGAACAGACTGGTCTGCCAGACCGGCACCCCGAACAGTTGCCCGACACCGGCCAAGCCGCTGAGCTCCGTCAGCAAGGCGCCGCAGCAACTGACAATCAGAACCGACATCGAGACAAAAGCCATGGTGCGCCCGAACCGCAACCGGATCAGTTCGCCATAACCTTTGCCGGTCCCCAGCCCAAGCCGCACCGTAAGTTCCTGCGCCATGAACAGCAAAGGAATGATCAGGAACTGCAACAGCAGCAGCCGGTAGCCCCATTCGGCGCCGCTTTGCGCCGCAGTAATCACGCTGCCGGCTTCGGTATCGGCCAACATGACGACCAGCCCAGGGCCGACCGTCAGGGCAACCCGGTACAGGCGGCTTTTGGTCATGCTATAAGTCGTCATTTAATGAAAATGCCTGTAAAGATTAGCGTTTTGATTCAGTGCTGGGCCCGGATTTGAAATCGCGTAAAAACGCGGCATCCGGCGACAATACCAGCGTCGGCGCAGAATCGGCCAGGGCATGGTTGTAAGTCTGTAAAGAGCGATAGAGTTTATAGAACTGCGGATCTTTGCCGAAGGCGGCTGCAAAAATGCGATTTGCCTCGGCGTCGGCCTGGCCGCGTGTGATCTCGCTTTGGCGCTGTGCTTCCGAGAGAATAATCGCCCGCTCACGGTCCGCCGCAGCCTGAATTTGCTGCGCCCATTCGAATCCTTGCGCGCGCAATTCCTTGGCCTCGCGTTCACGTTCGGACTTCATGCGGTCGTAAATAGCCTGACTGGTTTCCAGCGGCAGATCGGCGCGATGAAAGCGCACTTCAGTCACTTCGATGCCCAAGGGCTTGGCTTTCTCGATGACTTCCCGCTGAATTTGTTCGACGATGCGAGGACGCTGATTCGACAGCAATACGGGCAGCATGATCTGTCCCAATTCGCGCCGCAACGAAGAACTAACGAGTTCCGTCAACTGTGCGCCGGCCTGATCGAAGGTGCGAACCGCCTGATAAAAACGCAAGGGATTGGCA
>DATMOE010000005.1:0-18283 GCA_035568435.1 Herbaspirillum sp.
CAAGAAAGGACGCATCAAGGAAGGACAACTGGCCGATCTGGCCGTGCTGTCGGCGGATTTTTTTGCGGTGGCCGAAGACGATATCAAGTCGCTAGAGTCGGTGCTGACAATCGTCGGCGGCAAGATCGTCTACGGCGCCGCCGAATTCGATCCGCTGGCGCCGCCGCCGATTCCGGTCCTGCCGGAATGGTCGCCGGTGAAGACGGTGCCGGGGCATTACCGGGCGCGGCCGGTGGCGGCGCAAACGATGCTGCCGCACCAATGCGCCGGCGCTTGCGGCGTCCACGCCCATGCGCATGATAAGGCGCGCCGCTCCACGGTGCCGGTGTCCGACTACACGGGCTTCTGGGGTGCGCTCGGCTGCAGTTGCTTCGCTTTTTAATCGGAGGACGTGATGTCTTATACCAAAGTGTTGTGGGGCTTATTGCTTTCCTTCTTGGTCGGATTTTTTTGCCGTCTGACGCAGATACCGGTGCCTTCGCCGCCGGTGTTGTCCGGCGCTTTTCTGGTGTTCACGATGAGCAGCGGCTATTGGCTGGTGGGGCGTTATCTGGAGGCTAGCAAGCGCGCCTCCGCGAAGGTGTAATCATGATGGCCTTATTGGCAGGGGCGGTGCTGGGATTGCTGATCGGCGCGGTCTGCCGCTGGTTCGATCTGCCGTCGCCGACGCCGCCGACACCGATCGGCGCCTTGCTGGTCGTGGCGATGACGCTGGGCTATGTCGTTGCGGCGCATGTCTAAAACAAATGGAGAAAAATGATGCGTGTCTTACAACCGAGTTCGCTGGCCCGCTTGTTTTGGGCCCCCGCCCCCGATGCCGGCCGGCTGTTTCTGCGTCTGACTGGGGCCGCGCTTCTGCTGTACGTGCATGGCTTGCCAAAGATCGTCGGCTTTACCAGCCAATTGCAGTTGATCGACGACCCTTTGCATGTAGGTCGAGGCTTTTCACTGTGTTTTGCGATTTTCGCTGAGGCGTTGTGCCCTGTTCTGATCGCGCTCGGTGTGATGACGCGTTTGGCCACGCTGCCGATCCTGCTTCTGCTCGCGGTTGCCATGCTTCTGGTGCATCCAGACTGGTCCGTAGCTGAGGGGCAGTTCGGTTGGTTGTTGCTGATCGTGTTCGGCAGCATCGCATTGATGGGCGCAGGCCGCTACTCGGTCGATGCCGTGCTTTATAAAAATAACGGGAGCTGACATGCATGCTGACAATCACCATACGCGTCAAAGCGTGGCCCTGGGTTTTCTGGCAGGTTATGTCGATACCGTCGGTTTTGTTGCGCTGTTCGGTCTGTTCACGGCACACGTCACAGGTAACTTTGTTCTGATCGGCAGTGAACTGGCGCAGCCTTCTCACGGTGTATTGATCAGATTCCTGGCTTTTCCTGCCTTCATCTTTGCTGTCGCCTTGACACGCATGGTCGTGATTTGGCTGGAGCGCAGTGGCAAGCCGGTGATGCCGTATGTGTTTTGCCTGCAGTTGCTGTTCCTGCTCGGTTTCATGCTGGTCGGACAGCGCGCCGCGCCGGTGACGGATACGTCCACCACGATGGCCTTGCTGGCAGGCGTACTCGGTGTTACCGCCATGGGCGTGCAAAACGCCGCCGGCCGCCTGACGCTGCAACAGTTGGCGCCGACCACCGTCATGACCGGCAACGTCACACAATTGGTGATTGATATCGTCGATATCGTGCGCGGCGCGGCAGAAGAAGGTGTGCACCTGCGTTGCATCAAATTCTTCTGGCCCATCGTTGCGTTCGGCGTGGGCGCTATCGGCGGCGCCTTTGGCTATAAATACGCGCAGTTTCTGGCCTTGCTGCTGCCGGCTGCAATTCTTATCTGGTTAGCCGCGATGGCATATCTTTGGGAAAAAGGTGGAATCGAATCCAACATGCCAACGCTATGACAAAACCCGCTTCAGTTCGCTTTCGCCAACGCCGCATCCAAGGCCGCGCCATTGATCGTTATGCTGCCCTCCGGCGCCAGTTTTGCCAAATAGGTTTGCACCATTTGCTGCTGACGTTGCTGACGCAATACGGCTTGCAAGCGCGGTTTGATCTCTTCATAGGTGGCGGTACGCGGCGGCTGCGTATCCAGCAGTTTGACGATATGAAAACCTGAACCGGTCTGAATTGGATCGCTGACTTGACCCTTTTTCATCTTGGCTACCGTATCTTGCAATTCCGGCAATATATTCGCTAACGGTAGAACGCCGACATCACCGCCACGCGCAGCGCTGGCCGCTTCGTCTGAATTACTACGGGCGAGCGCGGCGAAATCGCCATCGTGGGCTTGCGCGGCAAGCTTGATCGCTTTGGCGCGCGCATTTGCAACAGCGGCTGTGTCGTTGGAGGGCGCCTTCAGGAAAATTTGCGCTACGTGATAGACAGTCGGCAAATTAAAGCCGCTTTTGGCTTGATCGTAGGCGGTATGCGTTTCGGCTTCCGAGGGATAATCGCTCGGGATCTGGGCGATCGATTCGAGATAGGCGTTGCTGATAATGCGTTCAGTGACTTCTTTAACTGCATCATTGATGCGCCCCTTGATTTCCGGCTTGTCGGCCCAGCCCTTGGTACGCGCTTCCTGCACCACTGCTTCACCGGTAATACTCTGACGCAGCCAGGTTTCTGCCGTCGCGTGGCTACTGAGAACGGCGGCACGATCGGTATCCGACATATTCCTGAACATTCTCTGGACATCCGCCTGTTCAAGCTTGACTTTTCCCAGCGTAGCCACCGGCCCGGATGCCGAGCCGGCCGCCGGCGTTTGGGCGGACACCACGCCAATCAGAGAAGTCAGCAGTATCCCGACGACGGTACGGGCAACAGGCATGAAAAATTTCGTATTCGATTTCATCTAATCATCTTTCGCAATACATTGAGGGAAAAGTATTCGGGTCATTGATATCTGGCAATCGGCTGCTTGATTGCCGTCAGCCGCATCGCTCGACCGCTATATTAGAACTCATTTCATTCCGGCGACACTGACTTATAAAAGTCTTATTATAAAAAGCCGCCGTTATATACAAGAAAAATCTAATAAATTGTGCCATTTGGTGACTGCGCCGGCACTAGCCGGGCGCATAATGCATTTTCATCCGATCGACCTCTAATGGAGAATCATATGAACAGAGAATGGCGCATTACCTTCAGCAAGCTGGGGCAGCCTGAATCGGTGATTAAGGCTTATCCTGCAAAACCGTCGATTGAAACTGCCGCGCAGCTTATTACAAATAATGTATTCGGCGATGATATTCCGACCTTTCCGGTTATTCCCGGCGATGAGCGGCATACCGACTTAAGCCGACTTGAAACGCATGGCTGGACTATTATGGCGATTGAAGAATATCCACACTGAAACGGTACAACGGTACGATAGGCAGATTTGCAGACGTTCAACTATCAGGAGACAAGTATGGATTTAGTAGAAAAATTCGACGCCAAAGGCGCATCCGGCACGGCTTATCACGTTGAGGTTTATCAAACGCCTATCGAGCGTTCAGATGCACCGCTGCCCGGCGCTAAAACATATCGTTTGGACGATGGCCGGGCATTAAATCCGCATTCGGAAGATAAATTGAGAATCGTCCAGACCGGCGAAAAAATTTATCGTGTGTAGTAAGCCGTAGTAAGGCCTTCATACAGCGCACATGCAAAAACCCGCCGAAGCGGGTTTTTAAGCGACTGCGCAACGCGCATTACTTCGTGATTTTAATTTTGTTGACTACCGATTTTACGCCATCGGTACCCTTGGCAATTGACACGGCTTGATCGGCGTCATCCTTGGTCAGAGCAGTACCGGTCAAGGTCACGACGCCTTCAGGCGAAGTCTTGACATGGATACTCTTGGTGTAGCCGGCACGGGCTTCAGCCAATTTGGCTTTGACTTTGGTGGTCACGACCGTATCTTTCATGGCAGCGACCGGTTTGGAATCGCCATTGTTGGCGGCCGTTGTGTCTGCAGCACTCGCTGCAAGAGGCATCATCAAGGCGCTGATAATAAATGCTGCTGTGCGAAGTTTCGAAGACATGTTTATTCCTTTTTTGTTAGAAGTCAGGCATGCAGAATATCTGTACAGCCTCAGATGACCTATAGGACAAGCTCGGAAGCGTTTGTAAGACAACACGGGGGCACGCTGTCATTGCCTGGGCATTTCTTCTCGACGCAAGGCAGAATCCTTGATGACGGTAACCCGATCGATATAAAACTCGCCATCGATGCAGCGTCGATGCGGCGTGCCAATTACCCTGAAACCATTTCCGCCCCCCTTTACCCAGAGCTTGGCGACGATGTCGAACTCGTCGGGCGCAAGTCCCATCATGGCGCCCGACAAAACGAATTGCGCCCCTTCTTTTTGCCGGTTTACCACGTCTTCAATACTGGCCATTGCCATTCCTTCAATCATTCATGCGGGCGCCAATCATAGCGCGTCTGTTGCTGCGTCGTAATCTTGCATAACAAGCGCACAATTTATATGCGGGGATATTGATTTCGAGTAGCATATTGGATGGTCCTGAAAAAAATAACTACCGTTGCGGAAATCAATCAGACAACACCAGAATTTAAGACGTTTCACTGTAGTACCTATTAGGGTTCGTACGTGCATACAACTTCTACTAAACCGCGTTTGACCAAGGCTGGCGTCACCTTTTCAGTAACAGTCGAATTCACTACCTACAGTTGCCTGGCATCCAACGAAGGTCTGGCCAAACTTTGCGAACACCTGGATACCAAAGAAACGGCGATGCAAACATTTCTCGCCTTCGAAGCCAAAATTCATGGCGTGGCAAGGCGTTTGATCGCAGCCGGCGTGCCACGGAATCCCGTAGTACTCGGTCCTAATTCATTTCGCTGAAATAAAAGACAAAAAAAAGCCCGCTAACCTTGCGGCGCGGGCTGAATCCAATTCCTTTAGAGGAGGATTGGAGGAGACAGGTGCAACTATATAGAGATGAAGTTATGTTGACTACTTTATTAATTGCATATCAGTAATATTAAATATCAATATCTTGAGCTAGGCATTATTTGCCTGAAGCTGGCCTATGCCATGGCGTATGCACACGCACACGCAATAAAAAGCCCGCTGACCTTGCGGTAGCGGGCTTTATGTCTGACGTTTAGAGAGGGGATAAAAATCAGACACAGATTGACTATAAAAGCCGACACCGCATCTCGTTGACCGTTTTACAAATTGTTACGACAAAAAATGAAGACATAATGCAAAAGGCTCGCATAAACAGCGAGCCTTTTAAATAGACAAAAAAATAGCGATACAGGAGTAGATTCCCGAAACCCAGTTCTATCTGAAAAGTGGCCCCGACGTGTAATGAATCAACTCTTGTATCGCAATTACTTAGTCCGATTTCGACTTAAAATCTAACGATCTCAAAGCCAATGCAGAAATATACACTAACTTTATTTTCACCACAAGCTCTAATTTAAACTGCATCGTGCTGAGCGGCTTCTTTGTAATTTGTTGCATAATTGCCGCGGCGGCAATTATGCGCGCATTCCACATCTGTCTTTGCCGTACTTATCCACAGGAAATGATGATGATCAAAACGTTTTTAATCTGCACGGCCGCTCTTGCCGCGCTAAGTGGCTGCATGACGCCACGCGCTTCGAACGCTCCCCTTGGAGAAGTCCCGGCCTCAAGAATTTATATCAAGGAAATGACAGTCTCGACCGCGGGGCAAAATCAAATCACAATCGATCGCGATCCCCATCTGCTGCCGGGCGGCAGTAAGTTAGAGTTTTCCATCAATTACGTCGCGATGGCCGATATGCTGCCGGGCGAAACGTTTAGCGCCTGGTTGCCTGACGGTACTTATACATTCAGCATCAAACCGAATCCCAATCCACAAAAGCTCGCACCGCGTGCAATCACTCTGACATTGCAAAAGGGACAAAAACACATTCTTCGCGCCGACGGTAGTGAGTTCAGTACCACGCTTGAAGAAGTCGGTGCAAAGTAAATCTCTGATGTGGTCGCTGCAATTGCTATTGCTGCTGGAAGAAAACGCCGCGATGCTGGCGTTTTGTTTCGCCAGTTGATCAAGCGCTCACCGCGACACCATCAGCCAACTCACTTGGGGTTCAGACTTTCTTCGTATTGCGTACTCTTATCGGCGGCCACAGCCGCCTCGCATACCGCATTGCGTTTCGAATCCATGCCCCGCGTGCCGTTGAGCCGGCATTCCCCGATCACCGTTCTTGCCTGCGCTGGATGGTTCTTGAAAAACTCATAATTCTGCTTTCCCTCATCTGAATCGCATCCGGTCATTAAAATTACGCATCCGGCAAGCATCAAAAATCCGATTCCTCGCTTCATTCAATTCTCCCTAATTCATTTTTTATAAACTACGCGATTATATTGTCATAGGGAAATATCTTAGAATATTTTTTAGTGGCGTTTTTATCGATGGACTTCTACAGAGCTCAGGCAGCTAGTACGCTGCCTCGCAAACAAAATTCCGATTTCAAATTCTTATGTGCGACTAACAATCGCGGTGGGATTTATCTGAAAATCACCGCCTACTCGCGCGTGATTGCCACCCCTGCCACTCCCTTTACTTTTTACCAACATTGTCAAGATTGCCGACAAAAGCGCTCTCACGTCGCCGACATTTATTACGCAAAGCGTGATAGCCTTTGAACGCATAAATCGCATAAAAAATTAACTAGAAAAATAAATCGGGAAATGCGCCGATAAATAATTAGAACTCATTTCATAAATAGGCAAAGCGCGAATGGACTATTTGGAAAGATTGCTGCGTTGCGCCGCTTGCTCAGGGGGCCACCCTGAGCAAGCGGCGCGCCTTGCACTCCTCCCAAATAGCCTCATTCACACTTTTGCCTATTTATGAAATGAGTTCTAAAAACGACAATATTTCCTGTTTTCATCAAGGGGGTAATTTGAAATTATCGTTACAGACCAAGATGGGACTCAGCTTCCTGATAGGGCTGCTAATTCTACTGATCGTCGGCTTTACCGCCTGGCAAGCCAACACAATACAAATCGAAAACAGCAATTTGGTTTCGCATACGCATCAGGTATTGACGCATGCAGAAGGATTACTGAATTCATTGACTGAAGCAGAATCGGCAACGCGCGGCTATGCGATCAGCGGAGACGAAGAGTTTATCAAGCCCTATCAGGCCATTACCGAAGACATCGAATTTGAATATCGCTCGTTATTGACACTGACCGATGACAATCCAGAGCAGCAACAACGACTATTTACGATCAAGCCTTTGATCGACCAGCGCCTGTCCTTTCTGGCGACACTGAATCAAATACGGCGCCAAGCGGGATTAGCCTCTGTCCAGGAGCGTTTCATCAACGGCAGAGGCAAGCAATTACAAGATGCGATTCACAAGCAGATTGATGATCTGGAATACACAGAAGAAAAATTGCTGGTGCTGCGCACCGCGGATACCGAATCGGCCATCAAACACGCACGTTTGGCCATTATTTTAGGCACGTTATGCGCGTCGCTCCTTACCATCGCTTCCTTCATTGTCATACGCCACGACATCGAGCGCCGCACCGCCGCTGAAAACGCCTTGAAAATAGCCAATAACAAACTAGCGCAGGCCACCGAACGCGCCCAGCATGCCGACAGCAGCAAATCCGCTTTTCTAGCGACGATGTCGCATGAATTGCGTACACCGCTCAATTCCATCATCGGCTTTTCCGGGGTTCTGCTGCAGGAATTGGCTGGCCCGCTGAATATGGAGCAAAAAAAACAATTGGGCATGGTGCGCGACAGTTCACGCCACCTGCTGGCGCTGGTCAACGACGTACTCGACATCTCCAAAGTGGAAGCGGGTCAACTGCGCATTCAGCATCAAACCTTTAGCGTTCGGGAAGCCATCGATCGCTCGGTAGCACTGGTGATGCCGCTGGCCAGCAAAAAGGGCTTATCCATCGAAGTCCAGATCGACACCGATCTCGGCGAAATCATCACCGACCGGCGCCGGGTCGAACAAGTGCTGATCAATCTGCTCACCAATGCCACCAAATTTACCGAACAAGGCAGCGTGACTTTGCACGCCGATACCTTGAACGATTATCAACCGCCCGGCGCCAGTGCATCCCAACCGGCGATACGCATCCGGGTGACGGATACCGGCATCGGCATCGACGATAGCGATTTACCTGAACTGTTTCAGCCGTTCCGCCAGATCGAAGACGGCTTGGCCCGCCAGCACGAAGGGACCGGTCTCGGCCTGGCGATCAGCCACCGCCTGCTTAGTCTCATGGGCGGCCGGATCGATGTCGTCAGCAAGAAAAATGAAGGCAGTACCTTTACCGTGATCATCCCCCGCCATGGAATTGAGCCATTATGAATTTAAGCATCTTGTTAATTGAAGACAATGAACAGAATCGCTATCTGACCACCTTCTTGCTCAGTAAATTTGGCCATAGCGTCATTTCCGCCTGCGACGGCCCCAGCGGCATCACGGCGGCGCTGGAGCAGCCGTTCGATCTGATTCTGCTGGATATCCAATTACCCGGCATGGACGGTTATGAAGTCGCGCGCACGTTGCGCGCCACGCCATCGATGCGCAATATACCGATTATTGCCGTGACCTCCTATGCGATGGTCGGCGACCGGGAAAGCATTTTGGAAGCCGGTTGCGACGGTTATCTGGAAAAACCGATCGACCCGGAAACATTCGTAGCCGATATCACCTCTTACTTCACAAACAAGACTGGGGAAACGACAAATGACACGCGTGTTGGTAGTCGATGACGTAGACCAGAACAGGTATTTGCTACGCGTGCTGCTGGAAGGCAATAACTACCAGGTTGATTGCGCACGCGATGGCGCCGAAGCGCTGGTTATGGCCGAAACCAAAGTACCGGACTTACTGATCACCGACATATTAATGCCGGTCATGGACGGTTTTAGCCTGTGTCGTCATTGGAAACACCATGAGCGCCTGAAACATGTCCCCCTGATGTTCTACACCGCGACCTACACCGATTCGAACGATGAGGCGTATGCCAACAGCCTCGGCGCCGACGCCTTCATCGTCAAGCCGGCCGATCCCGTCGAACTATTAAATTCCATCCGCAATCTGCTCCGCAATCGGGACAACGTCGCCTTGCCTGCGCCGGTCCCGAACGAAGCCATCGTATTGAAACAATACAACTCGGTACTCATCCACAAACTGGAACGGAAAGTCGATCAACTCGAAGCCGCAACTTTGCTGGCACGCGAAAATGCGGAACGCTTAACGCTGGCGCTGGAAGCACAGGCCGCCGGTATCTGGGATTGGGATTTATCGACGGACCGTGTTACCTGGAGTGAAAGACACGCGCATCTATTCGGCATGGCGCTGGCGCAATTCGACGGCACTTATGCCGCCTTCCGTGCATGCGTTCATCCGAAAGACATCGAGGCATTCGAAGCCGATGTCCAGAGCGCCTTGCGCGATCGGACCAATCTCATGGCCGAATTTCGCATTATCTGGCCGGATCAAAGCGTGCGCTGGATGGCATCGCGCGGCCGTGCTTACTACGATGAAGAGGGCAACCCAACACATATGTGCGGCGTCGTCTTCGAAATCAGCGAGCTGAAAAAGAATCAGGAGCAGATGCGTCTGGCCGCCCACTTTTTTGCCGCCAGCCAGGAAGCCATCGTGATTACGGACGCCAAGGATCGTATCGTCAGCGTCAATGCGGCGTTCTGTCACAGCACTGGCTACACGGAACAGGAAGTCATCGGCCTCACCCCGGCTATTTTGAAATCCGATTACCAGATGCCATCGTTTTTTGAAGCCATGTGGAATACGCTGACGCTGGACGGGAAATGGTCCGGCGAACTGATCAACCGGCGCAAAGACGGCTCAAACTATCCGGTCCGGCTGTCGATCAGCGCAGTGAGCAATGACGACGGTGGGACGTCGCATTATGTCGGCATCATTACCGATATGTCGTCTTATCGCGCAGCAGAAGACCGCATTCAATACATGGCGTACTTCGATGCGCTGACCGGCTTGCCCAACCGCACGCTGTTGAGCGATCGCGCCACGCGCGCCATTGCCGCCGCGCACCGGGATAATCAAGGACTGGCCATTCTATTTCTGGACCTCGATCAATTCAAGACCATCAACGATTCGCTCGGCCATTCAACCGGCGACGCCGTATTGCAGACGGTTGCCAACCGTCTGAAACTGCTGCTGCGCGAAGTCGATACCGTGTCGCGTTACGGCGGCGATGAATTTACCTTACTGCTGTCGGACGCCGACAGCAAAGGCGCAGCGCAAGTAGCGGGCAAGATCATCGAAATATTGAAAGAGCCGGTCGAAGTAGGCATCCATTCGCTGGCCATCGGCGTGAGCATCGGCATCAGCCTATTTCCGGCCGATGCCGGCGATTTCGAATCGCTATTGCGCAATGCCGATATCGCCCTATTTCGCGCCAAGGCGGCGGGACGCAATAACTTTCAGTTTTTCACCAGTGAAATGAACGAGCACGCCCGCTACCGGCTCGGGCTGGAACTGGCTTTGCGTTCGGCGCTGCAAAACAGAGAATTCGTCTTGCATTACCAACCGCAATTTGAACTGGCGCATGGCAATTTGGTCGGCTATGAGGCGCTGCTGCGCTGGCACCATCCAGAACGCGGCCTCATCCCGCCGCTCGAATTCATTCCCATCGCCGAAATGAACGGCTTGATCATCCCGATCGGCGAATGGGTGCTTAACGAAGCCTGCCGCCAGGCCAGACAATGGCAACTGGATGGGCATCCACCGGTAAGCATCACCGTCAACCTGTCGGCGGTTCAGATACGCCAGGCCAATATCGTTCAGACCGTGCGTCAGGCACTGCATAGCACCGGACTGGAAGCCAGGTATCTGGAACTGGAGCTGACGGAAAGCCTGCTTTTTGAAAATATCGATACGGTACTCGCGCAATTATTTATCCTAAAAGAAATTGGTGTTAGGCTGTCGATCGATGATTTCGGCACTGGTTATTCCAGCTTGTCTTACCTGAAACGGCTCCCGATCGACAAATTGAAAATCGATAAATCGTTCGTGGCCAATCTCTCCGATGACCATGACAGCCGGGCCATTGCGCTGGCAATCGTATCGATGGCGCATAGCCTGCGCCTGAGCGTGACCGCGGAGGGCGTTGAGGATCTGGAGCAGGCCCGGATATTAACCGACATGCATTGCAACGATGGACAGGGTTATTTATATGCGCGTCCCATGTCCGCCGACCAGATAGCATCCTGGATCGAAGATACAAAACACAAACACTGACCGGCGCTGAAGACACGTAAAAAGTTGCAATGGACGGCATTGTAGAAAATGAATTAACCCAGCCGTTGGTTGCTTTCTCTATAAGTTTGTCTTTGAAAAGCACCTAATCCGAACCATGCAGACTGAATCGCAAACCGCTCGCACTACAAAAATACCGAAACCTTCGGCTATTCTTTGGTACGCGACAGTGTTCGTTATTTTCGTCTGTATTACCCTGGTTGCAATGGAAGGCTGGTTTGCGTGGAACAACCGTAAAGACGATCTGTACGATGCGGAAATTCATACCGCCAATCTGGCGCAGGCATTGGCGCAGCATGCGGACGATACCGTTAAAAAGGCCGATACCGTCGTGTTCGGTCTGATCGAACGGATTGAAAACTACGGCATGTCGCCAACCAATTTGCAAAGTCTCTATCCTCTGTTGGTGCAGCAGGTTGCCGAACTGCCTGAATTACAGGGAATTTTCATCTACGATGAAACCGGTCGCTACCTGATCAATTCGATGGATAGCGCGCCCGACGCCACCAGAAACAATGCCGACCGTGCCTATTTCATTCATCATCGCAATAGCACCGACCGCGGTCCCTATATCGGTACGCCGGTACACAGCAAATCCACCGGCGAATGGATCATCCCGGTCTCGCGCAGAATCAATCATCCAGACGGTTCATTTGCAGGCGTCGTGCTGGCATCCATCAAAATGGATTATTTCAACCATTATTACGACCGTTTCGATATTGGACGCGCAGGCACCATCACACTGGCGCAGGCCGATGCGACGGTGATGGTGCGCCGGCCCTATCTGGAATCGATCATCGGTCAAAATATCAGCAACGGCCCGCTGTTCAGCCAACACATCAAAGATCACCCGATCGGCACGCAGATCCTGATCTCAAGCCTCGACCACACTGAACGCGTGGTTTCCTATTACAGTCTGTCGCGCTATCCGCTGGTCGTCGTTGCATCCTTATCCAAACAAGAAGTATTAAGCGCATGGCGCGAACGTATTCAGCGGCAGGCGATCGGCGTCTTTATACTGACCTCCATCATTGCGCTGCTGGGTTTGCGTCTGCTTAAACAAATCCAAATCCACGATCGAACCGAACAAGCGCTCTATCTCGCACAGCAGAAAGTGCTGGCCGTGAACAAAACGCTGCAGCGCCTGGCATTGCAGGATGCATTGACCGGGCTGGCCAATCGCCGCCAGTTCGATCTCACTTTGAATTCGGAATACGATCGCGCCATTCGGGAACAGCGTTCCCTTGCGTTGTTGATGATCGATGTCGATTATTTCAAACGCTATAACGACGTGTATGGACATCCCCAAGGCGACGTTTGCCTGAGAAAAATCGCCGATACCATGCAGACCAAGCGGCCCGGCGATTTTTCCGCACGCTACGGTGGAGAAGAATTTTCCGTGATATTGAGCGAGACCGATCTTAAAGGCGCGATGATTGTCGCCGAAACAATTAGAAAGGCGGTACGCAATCTCAATCTGGTACACAGCGGCAACCCAATCGGTTTCGTTACCATCAGTATCGGCGTGGCCGCCATCATGCCATCCAGTTTCAGCCGCGGCCCTTCTGCCTTTCTCCAGGCATCCGACGAAGCCCTCTACATGGCCAAGGGCGCAGGCCGCAATAGGGTTTATGCGTGGGAAAATATGGAAGAGGCGCTGGCAGATAAGAGCAACCGCGCAAGCACATAAAAAAAGCCCGCGTCCTGAAAGGACTGCGGGCTAATCCAATTCCAAGGGGATAGAATCAGAGGGGAGTCGCAACTATAAAATAGCCCCCTCTATTTCCCCCTCTGCTTTTACATACTGTTACCGAACCGGTAAAAATCCTGAACAATCGACCGTATGTATGTGGTTATTCCGACAAATTTCATGCATGAAAAAGCGGATTACCCCAGTTAAATGCCCTCATGTCACCTGACGTTACATCTGTATTGATTCGGTATCACAGCAAACTACGCATTCTCCATAGAATTGATTTCACGGCAGGAAGATTCTGCCGAATCAAAGTGAGACATCGCGAGAGATCAAAATGAAAACGTTATCCCGTATCAGCCTATTAGCCGCCATCGCCGCAACTACCGCCCTGTGCTCCGGCGCAGCAATGGCAGCCCATGTGTCCGTTGGCATCTATGCCGGCGTGCCTGCCCCCTACTACTATGCGCCGCCACCAGTGGTCTATGCGCCGCGGCCTTATTACTACGTTCCACCACCAGAGATAGTCGTCGCCCCAGGCTGGGAGCGAGCCGATTGGCGCGACCGTGATTGGCGCGAGCATCGTGGATGGCGTGAGCGTGAGTGGAGTGACCGCGAATGGCATCACGGACACGGGGAACATCGTCACGGCGACCGTTAATGCTAAATAGCTCGCATTGACTTACGTCATGATTCTCGTTCCTGCAACAAGGCCGGCCTGCGATAGGCCGGCCTTGTTCATGGAATGTGCAAAAGCACGCTGAATTCTCTCCGCAATCAATTATTTTTCACAAAAATCCATTCTCTCCAATATAGAATCAGCTTATAAAAATTCTATAAGGGAGACTTCCAATGAACATCACTAGTATGAAGGTCAGCACGCGGCTGGCGCTTGGGTTTACGCTCGTCTTTCTGTTTCTCGCCGCGGTCACCGCTGTCAGTATCTGGAATTTTAAAACAGTCAGTGCGATGACCGATACCATGGTCAATCAGGATATCGTCAAAGAACGCCTGATGCGGGCCTGGAGTTCTTATACCCAGCTGAACGGGGCCAGAACCGTCACCATCATCGAATCGGTCGATCCTCAGGTATACAAAGAAGTATCGGCCGCGATCAAGAGCACTTCAGAGGACATCAGCGTATTGCAAAAGCAACTGGATGGCTTGAATAAACGTCCCGAAGAAGCGGCCCTGTTCAAGGATGTCAGCGCAAAACGCGCAACGTACACCGAAATCCGCAGCAGGATGCTGAAAGAAAAAGAAATCAGCAACGACAGTGCCCACTTAATGGTCAAAGCCGAATTTCAACCGGCGATGGACGCTTATCTGGCCGCCATCAATGCACTTGTCAATTTGCAAGGCAAGATGATTGCCGCCAGCGCCAAGAACGTCGATGGCGAATTCCGTCTTGCGGAATGGAGCGTGTCCGGGCTCGGCCTGTTTGCCCTCTTATCCGGCATTACGGCGGCGGTCCTGATCGCCCGCAGCCTGAAGCGCCAGTTGGGTGGCGAACCAGCCGCCACTGCCGCCATTGCGAATAGCATTGCCGCCGGCGATCTGGCAGTAAAGATCGACATTGGTCCGCACGATCATGGCAGCCTTTTGTTTTCCATTCGTTCCATGCGCGATCATTTAGCCAGCGTGGTGACGCAGATCCGCAGCGGCGCCGATACCATGGCGACTGCCTCCAGCGAAATTGCAGCAGGCAATCTCGATCTGTCTTCCCGCACCGAACAGCAAGCCGGCTCGCTGGAAGAAACGGCGTCGGCCATGGAACAACTGACGTCGACCGTCAAACAAAATGCCGACAATGCCCGTCAAGCCAATCAGCTTGCGGTATCGGCTTCCGGCATTGCCGTTGAAGGCGGTGCGGTGGTTGCACAGGTGATCGACACCATGAGTTCCATCAATGCATCCTCCCGAAAAATTGTCGACATCATCAGCGTCATCGATGGCATCGCATTTCAAACCAATATCCTGGCCCTGAACGCCGCTGTGGAAGCAGCGCGTGCCGGTGAACAGGGCCGCGGATTTGCCGTTGTGGCGAGCGAAGTACGCGGGCTGGCGCAACGTTCAGCAGCAGCGGCAAAAGAAATCAAGGCTCTGATTGGCGATTCGGTGGAAAAAGTCGACGCCGGCTCGAAGCTGGTTGAACAGGCCGGCGCCACCATTAGCGAAGTCGTCGCGAGTGTGAAGCGCGTCACCGATATCGTCGGCGAAATAAGCGCCGCCAGCCAAGAGCAAAGTACCGGCATTGAAGAAGTTAACCGGGCTATTACGCAAATGGATGAAGTCACGCAGCAAAACGCTGCGCTGGTCGAGCAAGCTGCTGCCGCTGCCGCATCGCTACAGGAACAGGCGGCGCGCTTATCGCAGGTAGTCAGTATATTTGCGCTGGGCAACCATGCAGAGGCGATTGCAGCCACTACATCAGTGAGTAGCAGAGCATCGATCAATATCACCCCCCGCCCGCCTGCGCTGACGTCAAAACCTTCGTCAAAACCTTCAACGCCAAAACCTTCGATCAAACCGAAGCCTGCGGCAGCCCATGCCGGTGAGCCTGCCACCGCTGGCGAATGGGAACAGTTTTAGCGTACTCGAACGCGGCTATTGAGAGTGGCGGCAGTGTCAAAAAGCAACGAAGACGCAACTATATTATTATGTAAATTGTTTATATAATAATATGGCATCCAGTGCAGTATTTCCTGCACTGCGGTTGTTTGCTTGTCTTTAACCATGGATGACATTGCCGCCCTTTTACAGTGACGAGGAAGAAACGTCATGAAAAAGACTCTCAAGACCTTATGGATAAAGTTCGTCAACTACCTCAATGCCGGATCGGCCGGATCGCACGATGGCGCGGCGATAGGGAGTTACGCGGGTTTATGCGGACTCATCCATAGCGAAGATCATCATCATTAAACGCCATACATAATGACAAACGCCCGCAAAGCGGGCGTCCGATCGATAATAAACCCGCCGTTCAGTTTCCCGGCGGGTTTATCGTTTTATCAAACCATTTCCAATCGCCTAGCGCGGATTGTCCATCGGTGCGGGTGCAGGTTCGGCATCCGGCGTTGCAGGCACCGTCGTTATTGTTTCACGAAAAACCCCGCCTGCCCTGACGCTACCCGACGTACTTCCATCGCCCTGCACCCGGCGCACGCAATCGATACGATCGGCCTCCGGCAATACATTACAGCGCGCCACTGCATTCTTCTGCTCTGCAGCCTTGTCGTCGGTAAGTTGCCCGCGGCGTGCTTCTTCGCGCGCAGCGCCGGCTTCCTTCAGACAAGTGGTGCGATCTTGATTGCTGGTTCCATTCAGGCAACTGGCGCGCTCACGTTGGTAATTCGACTCGATATCCGATTTTTTGCTCACATCGGCGGCATTTGCTGCGGCGCACAATACCGCACCCCCTGCCAGTACTAATAGAAATCGCAGCACCTGATTAATTTTTAATAGCATCGCAAACTCCTTAAAAGATGAACAGCAAACGCAGGATTTAAAGATTTTTCATTCATTATCCGGCGCTCCCCATAGCATGATATGACTGCGCACAGACGGGATCGTTCGTTTGCCGTAATCGATTCATTGTTAACAGTCCCTAAGATGTGTAAGCAAAGGCATTTCTTGTCGACGATAGAACGTGCAAACATATATTTTGTGCGAACGACAACTTCAAAGGATATTTTATGAAACGCATACTTTGTGCAGCCGTTCTGATAGCCGCTGCCGGCAGTGTACTCATGCCACTATCGGCAGTAGCGCAAGTCGGCGTGTCGGTGGTCATCGGCGATCGGCCGCCACCGCCTCGTTATGAGTCCGTGCCGGCGCCGCGCGCCGGTTATATCTGGGCGCCCGGTTACTGGAACTGGGATGGCCACAGGCATGTTTGGGCGCCGGGCCACTGGGAGCAGGCGAATCCCGATCGCCAATACCGTCCGGCGCAATGGCGTGAAGGTCCGCATGGCTGGGTCCTGGATCGAGGCGGCTGGGAAGACAAAGGCGATCGGCATCATCACGATGACGAGCATCACAGATAAAGTATAAAAAGGACAAAAAAAAACCCGCACAGGTCAGTGTGCGGGCTAAATCCTATCCAGAGGGGATCGGAGGAGATGCGGAATAATACCGTTGTTTTATGACCGCCAAATGACAGGCTGCCATGAATCATCAATGATTTTGATTTTGAATAAGCCGCCAGTCCAGCTGCGTCAGTGCTTCTGCTACACCCGCCAGACGGATTTGTATTTTGTTTTTGTTTTTGATTTGACGATATGAATTTCAGGTTCACCGTTGTACAAGCGGTTGTCGCCATCTCCGTGGCGGTCGAAAACCGCGCGACCGGCGCTGGTCAGATTAAACGCACCACCGAGATTGGGCACCCCGAGGCCTTTTGAAATAACACTTTGTACTATACGGCGTGGGATCAGGCGGAACTCGTCTTTGAAGACGGTATGCATCCATAGCAACTCCTCGCCGGTTAGATCGTCGCGCATAATAATTTCCGCTAAGAAATATTTCATCCTAGCATAAAATATAGGTCGCTTAATCTTTCCAAAAGAAATTACGAAAATTTTACGACATCGCTACTAGTCGATTATTATTCCGCCAGAATGATCTGCGCCTGCATGCACAATACTTCCTGCAATTTGATTACCGCCTGAAGATTGCGTAAATCGGCGCGCGTCAATGCCGCATCGTTACCATGCATGACTTTTTCAGCATTACTTAACACGTCTGTCAGCAGAATAGAGATTTGCGTATGCACATCTACCAGATCGCTGACACATTTAACCAGCGCAGGAAATTTTTCCATGACCCCCCCGGATAATAAAAGAAATTATTTTTTTGCAGCTTGCCTACTGCTTTTGCCTGGCGTCTCCAATGCCGACAATTTTGAAATTTACTGCCACGAACTCAACGCCAGTCCAGAAAAAAACCTGTCCTCCCCCTACAAAGCAATCTGGAACGGCGTCACATTGACGCAAATAGCTGCCGATTCCAACGGTAAAATCAGCCAGAGTTCAGAAAAGGTCATCGCAGCAAAACGTTTGCCGGCGCCAAGCGACAAAGGCTTGAAGTATTCGTTTGTCACCAGCATTCAAAAAAACAGCAACAATAAATTCCTGACGAATATCTCGGCAGAACCGACCGCCGATCCGAATGATTTCATTGTCAGCGTTTCCTACGCCACGCTCGACAGCGACGGTTTTCTGCTTTACGCCTTTGAAGTCGTCAATGAGAAATGTACATTGACCACGGATACCGTAGCCGGCACAAAGAGCGCCACGCAAC
>DATMOE010000006.1:0-5272 GCA_035568435.1 Herbaspirillum sp.
AACCGGAAAATCGCTCTTCAGACATGAATTTGTCCGCATTGTACGCGCTTTGCACCCTGCCTTGGCGATTCCGTCATGCTACTTTCAGGGTTTTGCATAAATCTTCAGATTCCTGAGGCAGAACGCACTTCACTTGTGAACTTTCGGCAACACATTTCCTTTATGCAAATGCAACATTTCCCTTTAATAACAAGGCATTAGCCATGCATTACCAATAAGGAGCAGCGCGCTCAATGGCGCATTCACTCATAAGAAACAGCATCGCGGCGGTGCCGCTCCCAGTTAGCGGCGTAGAGGGCGGTCAATGGCGGGTTGCCACGGACAATCAAAATATTTTCTGCGTTCTTGTGTTGCGCCGACCAAGTGAAGTTGTAACTGCCAGTGATCAAGGTCGCATCGGCAGTTTCGGCGTCGATGACAATGACCTTATTATGCGCATTGGTATAGTTGGTTTCACCCCAGACGGCAATCCCATCGTTGCGCAGGATTGCCTGCTGCTTTTGCGCGACAGGCATTGCGGCGACTTGTGCGGCGTCCAGCAGGATTTTGACAGTGACGCCGCGTTGCTGCGCCTGCCGTAGTGCGCCGACAATCTTCTTGCTGGTCAACAGATAGGCCTGCATCAGGATTTCACTATGGGCATCGGCCAACGCACCGACGATCAGTCCTTCGACATCATCCCAGGGCGAAAATGCTGCCTGCAGCGTTCCCTGCGCCGGCAGCGGCAATGCCGTTTCATAAGCACGCGCAGGGAGAGCGAACGCCGCCCATAACGAAAAAACACAGGCGGCCACACAACCATAACGATAGCGTCGCGCCATCACTTTTTACGTTCCATGACTGCCGCAAAGAAGCCATCGGTATGATGAATTTGCGGCAGCAGCTTCAAATAATCCTGCATCGCCAATTCAATTTTCTGCTCGGCCAATACCTCTTTCATCGGCACCAGCGTGAAGTCTTCATTGGCGGCCAAAAACTGGGCGATGATCGCTTCGTTTTCTTCATCCAGAATGCTGCAAGTACCGTAGACCAAACGACCGCCTGCTTTAACCAGTCGCGCCGCGCTGCTCAGAATACTGATTTGCTTGGCATTCATTTCCAGGACCGAGGCCGGCGTCTGACGCCATTTCACATCGGGATTGCGGCGCAAGGTGCCCAGGCCGCTGCAAGGAGCATCGACCAGCACGCGATCGATTTTCCCGGCCAGGCGCTTCACCTTGGCATCGTTTTCATGGGCAATCAGTACCGGATGCACATTCGACAATCCGCTACGCGCCATGCGCGGCTTCAGTTTTGCCAGCCGCTTGTCCGAGATATCGAAGGCATACAAACGACCGGTATTGCGCATCAAGGCGCCGATAGCCAGCGTCTTGCCGCCGGCGCCGGCACAGAAATCGACCACCATTTCACCACGCTTGGCGCCGACGATCTGCGCCAGCAATTGGCTGCCTTCATCCTGCACTTCGATCGCGCCGCTTTTGAACAAGGGCAGATTTTGCAGCGAAGGCTTTTTAATGACGCGCAATCCCAGCGGTGCGTAGGGCGTCGACTCGCATAGGATGGGCGCTGCGGCCAGTTCGGTCGCCACTTCTTCCCGCGTGGCCTTGAGCGAATTGACGCGCAAATCCAATGGCGCAGGTTGATTCATGCCATCGGCCAGCGCCAGCGTCGCGGCTTCGCCGTCACGCGCCACCAATTTGTCGAACAACCAGGCCGGCAGATTGCTGCGCATCAGCGCCGGCATCAAGGTGCGATCGATTTCGGCAGTACGCTGCAGCCATGCCGTTTCTTCTTCGGATAAACCACCCAGCGAATCGATCCCTACCGCGTCGGCCAGGCCCAGCAAGGTAAGACGGCGCATCGACGCGCCGTTACCGGATTCGGCAAAATTGGAAAACATCGCCTTATTGCGCAACAGACCGTAGATCGCCTCAGCGATAACGCCGCGCTCACGCGCGCCCAGCCGTGTATGCTCACGAAAATAGCGCGACAAAGTACCATCGGCCGGTCCGGTAAAACGTAAAATCTCGCGCAATACCTCTTCGGTATGGCCAATGATTGCGGGGGGCAATCTCATAGTGTTTCCTTGATAAAGTAATCGATATCGATGCTTCGGTATGCGGGACGGCATACTAGTGTGGTATTTAATTCAGGGGCGCCAATGCGTGCTGGCCGGTTCGAACGTTTCTGCCGGATCAATCCGAAAGCGCATCCGCTTGCAAATGCACCTGATCGCCATGGAGCCGCAATTTTCCCTCGACAAACCAGCGCACGGCGCGCGGATAAATAATATGTTCCTGCTGCAGTACACGCTGCGCCAGTTGCTGCTCGCTATCGCCGCTCAGAACCGGCACCGCCGCCTGGGCCACGATCGGCCCGTGATCGAGATCGGCCGTCACGAAATGCACCGTTGCGCCATGTAATTTGACACCGGCAGCCAGCGCTTGCCGATGCGTCGCCAAACCGGGGAAAGCAGGCAGCAACGAAGGGTGAATATTCAACAGGCGTCCCGCGTAATGCGCAACGAATTGCGCTGTCAGAATGCGTAGGAACCCTGCCAATACCACCAGATCCGGTGCAAAACGGTCTATCGCCGCTTGCAGTGCAGCGTCGAACTGCTCACGATCGGGAAACTGTTTGCTGGCGACAACCAGAGTGGCGATACCCTGCGCCTTGGCATAGGCCAGACCTTCGGCGTCTGGGCGGTTGCTGATGACGGCGCTAATGACGGCCGGCCATTGTTCGTCCCGTGCGGCGCGGACGATGGCCTCCATGTTGCTGCCACGCCCGGAAATCAAAATCACAATGCTTCTCATGGCACGCATTGTAACCGCAGCAGGCCGCTTTTAACTAGAGACGAAAGGATAGGAAATCTATTGAAAAGAGTAAAACACGCGGAATGGGATTTTTTTCTCGGACCAGAAATCGGCCGCATCGCGAAATACGTCCAACAAGGTCTCGCGCGCTTCCTTGTCGAACTTTGGCGTATTCGGCAATTGTTCCAGCACCACGATAAAGCCGGATTGCGGCCCCGCCTTGTAGCTCAGATTGGTCAGGCAATCGGCCAGCGCATCGAAATTCTTACCGAAATGGCGCGGCAGCAGAAATGATTCAGCAATGGTTGCAAGCACCTGCTGCCTGGTTATTGCTTCAGAGCAATATGCGTACAAGAAATGTTGGCCGAGGCGAGCCGCCTCGGCTTGCAGATCGTCCACGCGAAATGCGCGGATCGACTGAACCACATTCGGCGACACCGTTTTAAATAAACTCATTTCTCCCTCAGGGCTAAGCAATGGCTGTTTGAGCGGTTTGCAGTCCTCTTCAGACGTCAGGCTACTTTTCGATCCGTCTGAACGAAACGTAATGGTCGCTAGTGTAAAAATATTCATGCGCTGGTTCACCGCCAGTAATAATTCGACGCCCCCCACGATTGCGGGCATAAGGTGTTTTGACCGTGTATTCCCTGTAATAACCCCGCTTTTGCAGGGGTAACGCTTCTTCGTAATTGCCAAAAACAGCGCCATCCTTAGCATAAGGAAAAGGCCCGCCCTGTTCGATTGCCGCCAGCGTCTGGCGCGCCTGCTGCGGTAATTCGGCGACCGCAATCGATTCCAGCGGCGCACTCGCTCGCGCAAACGCAGAAAAAGTAAGCAGCAATGCAATGAAAAATGCAGACCAGATTTTTAAAAATTTATCATTCAAGGCGCGATTCCACCACACATTATTCTGATCAACTGCGTAGGGTAACGCGTTGCACAAAACGAATCAACCTGAATTGTCATAGGGCAGCCATGACCAACGATCAGCTATCGACTGGCAAATCGGGCTTCGGTTCAAAAAACAACAGAACCGCAGCGCGCCGCTCAAAGGTATCTTTCCGCCCCAGCTCGATCAACTCATTGGTAAATCCCTTTTCGAACAGCAAATAGGACGCCAGCACACCGCCCCGGGCTTCGGTGGCGCCGATCCCGCCCAGCATGGCGCGAATCGGCCGCGGCAAGCTGTGTACATGACGGCAGGCGATATCGTCGATCCGCTGGGAAGGCGCAATGACCAATGTTTCGATCGGTTTCAACGTCATACGGCTGCGCTGCTCAGGTGTGAGGAAGGACAAAGTCTGATTGACACGCCGGATACGTTCGATATCGACCGCCAGCCCGTCCAGAAAAATGCTCGATAGCGCATGACCGGCGACCTGGGCCAATGTCGGATAGCGCACAATCACTTCTTTCGGCGGCGGCGCCTCCTCGCCCATGCGACCGGCGCCGACCACCAGGATCCTGTTCGCGCCCAGATGAATGGCAGGCGACAACGGCGCCGTCTGGCGCATCGAACCATCGCCGAAATATTCGCAATGGCCCTCATAAAAAATCGGCACCGCAGGAAAGATGAACGGAATCGCCGAGGAAGCCAGCAAATGTTCGACGCCGATCTGATCGCGCAGAGCAGTACGCTGAATACGCTGCCAGGAAGCGAATTCGTTCACGCTCTGATAAAAAGTGACGTGCTGGCCACCGGTGTAAGACGACGCCGTCACCGCCAATGCATCCAGCACACCCGAAGACAGGATCGAATCGAGCCGCGGCAAATCCAGCAAGCGATGCAGCAGCGTCACCAACGGCGTGTTATCGAGCAGAGACTGGGGGGGATTGGCATGCCATTTACGGAGCAGCCAACCGAATGAGAACAACGACAGCCAGCGCGCGCCGGAACGAATCACCCCGAGCGAATCGGCGCGATACACCTGATCGACCGTGAAGTTGGACCAGACCTCCCGCAAAGACCGCACGCTGCGGCCGAAATGATCGATCTGGCAGGCCAGTGCAGTCGCATTGATCGCGCCGGCCGAAGTACCACAGATGACATTGAACGGATTACGCTCCGGCGCCCAGCCCGCCTCGCGCAAGATCGACGCCAGCGCATCCAGCACGCCGACCTGATACGCGGCCCGCGCGCCGCCGCCTGTCAAGATCAAGCCGGTTTTATCGGTTGTCTCCATCACTCACGCTTTTTTATTGAACGACTTTGCGGATTGCAAGAGATTTACACCCCGTGTCGGAACACTTTCCACGGATACCCGCGAAATGAGTTCTACTTTGCCTGCATTCGGATCGCGCCGTCAAGTCGGATCGTCTCGCCGTTCAACATAATATTTTCGATGATGGCCCGCACCAGTTGAGCGTATTCATCCGGTCGACCGAGACGAGACGGAAACGGCGCCATGCGCCCCAGCGCAGCCTGCACTTCCTGCGGCATGCCGAGCAGCATCGGC
>DATMOE010000007.1:0-10754 GCA_035568435.1 Herbaspirillum sp.
TTTCATGAATCCGTATGGATCGTCGCCGGCATAAGGAAAGCCCGGCAGCGTGCATTGCCAGTTCGGCGTGACGAGGCAAAAAGTGTCCCAGCGCTCGTTGCGCCAAGCGTGACCCAGTTGGTTCTTTTCAAGAATCAGATGGGCAATGCCTTGTTGTTTCAGGTAATAGCTGATCGACAGACCGGCCTGGCCGCCGCCGATAATCAGTACGGGATAATGAGTCGCTGATGCGAATGGATAGGACTGTTGCATAAAATAAGCTCCGTGATAATCGGTGAATCAGTACCTTAATCCCGCCATCAGGGCCGGAATGCTTCGACCAAGACCTGGGCGTTTTCCTGCGCCTCGAAACGGCTCGCGGTGCGTTCGATCTGGCCGAGTTGGTCCATCGCCGATGAACAGGCATAGCCGAATTTCTCGCGCACGCGTTCACTGCCGATGTTCAGGGCGGTGCGGCTTCTAACGACGAATTCGGCAACGGAATAACTTTTTCCAACTTCCAGATACTCTTTGACAACCAGCGACGGGGAGTAGCAATCGGTGGTGGTGTCGTCCGGCCAACGGACGCTGAAGTGCATTTCAGGCATGGTATTTCTCCAAATAAAAAGTGGATTTCGAGGCAAGGTATTCGTCGTAAATTTCCAGATGCTGTAGCGCAGAGCGCGCCCACGTATGGCGGCGGCAAGCGGCAAAGCCGGCGCTGCGCAAGCCATTGCGTGCGAGCGGGCCGCAGGCATGCGCCATCCCGGCGGCAATCGACGCCGGTTCCAGCGGGTCGACCCAGGCACAGTCGCCGCCGTGCAGATATTCGGTAAACGGTGCAATGCGGGATACCACCACCGGCGTGCCGCAAGCCATCGCTTCCAGCACCGCCAGGCCGAAGCCTTCACGCAGCGAGGCGAACACCAGCGCGTCGGCACAGCGGAACAAAGCCGGCATCTGTACGTCATCGACCTTCTCGATGAATACGATGGATTTTCCGGGGCCGGTTTCGATGCCGCTCTGTTGCAGCAGTGCGGCGAAATTTTTCTGATAGGCGCCGTGGTCCAACAAACTGGCGCCGCCGGCGACCAGCAATTGCGCCATCGGAAACACCCGCAAAATGCGGATGAACGCCTGCAAAATAGCCAAGGTGTTCTTGCGCGGTTCAATCCCGCCCACCACCAGAAATAAGGGACTGCCGTCTTTTCTGTCGCGCAGGCCCAGCCTCTGTCTGAGCGCATCGTCATGCGCGTCGGCCAGCGGCGTAAAGCGCGCCGTGTCGACACCGTTGTCGACGACATCGGCCGCGACGCCGTAATCGTTCGATAGCGCGGAACGCCATAAGCGGCTGACGCAAAGCACGCGATCCGCAGCCAGGAAGCCGCGTGTCTGCCATGCCGTCAATTGTGGATTTTCAAACTGATCCAGATGATGCACGGTACGGATGAATCCTGGAATGCGGCCGCGTTCGGTCAAGGTCGCCAGTGCGTTGGCGCTGATCGAATCCTGCGCGTGATAAATGTCGAACGCAGGTGCATTCGGGCGTTCGAACCAGGCCACGTACTCGCCAATGCGTTGCCGTACCAAGGTTTCCAGATCGCCATCGCCGCAAACCGTTGCTGCCGATACCGCGCTGTAGCCACAGGCGGTGGCGCGGAACAAGCCCTTTTTCTGCGGATCGGGCGCATGCACGGTGACCGCATGGCCGGCAGCGTGCATGGCCTCGCCGACTTCCATTGCGTGCACCACGCCGCCGCGAGGATTGGTGGAATGCGTCAGCAAGGCGATCTTTAGCGGTGTCGTATTAAACATGATCCGGTTAGACATGATCCACCGGTCCGCAACCGATCAACGGTTCATGGTTAAAGTCCCATAAGGTCTCCATCTCCGCGCCGCGCCGCAGGCGAACTACCTGCGAATCGTCCGTGCGGCCGATGGCTGCGCAGGCAATGCCGCGCTCCGTGAAACGCGCGATGACTATTTCAAGCTGCGCCTCCGTCACGCTCAACAAAAATCCGAAACTTGGGAATGCCGCCAACCAGCGTTGCAGCGGCACGCCTTCCGGCTTGGGGATGGCATCGAGATCGATGACTGCACCGAGCGAGGAACATTCGAGCAGCATCAGCGCCGTGCCGACCACGCCCGCCATGCTGATGTCTTTCGCGGCCTCGGATAAACCGTCCTCGGCGATCGCGGGCAACAATTCCAGATCGTCCCGCAAGCGCTCGGCCGGCGCACCGGTGCTGGCATCCCAGTAGGTATACGGTTCATGAAAACGGCCGCGCAAGTCGATCGCCGCGACCAGATGCTGGCCGGGGCGCGCATCGAAGCTGGTCAGCAAGTGCTTGGCCCGGCCGATAATAGCAACCGATAATTGCTCGCGGTCGTTGCGGCGGTTGCTGTGTCCGCCGACGATCGGCACGTTATAAATTTTCGACGCTGCCGCCAGCCCTTGCAGAATAGGCTGCGCGGCGTCGCCGTCGCGGCTCCACAAGGCGTCGACCAGCGCCAGCGGCCGGCCGCCCATCGCGTAGATATCGCTGACATTCACCATCACGCCGCAATAGCCAGCAAACCATGGCTCCTTCTCGACGAATTCGTTGATGAAACCTTCGATGGCGAACAGCAGATAGCCATTGCCGTCGGCGTCCGGTATGGCGGCGCAATCGTCCCCGACCGGCACGGCCGTCATGCCTGCAGCGCCCAGGCCGAGCGTGCGCATGACCGCGTCGATATCGCGTTTGTGCGCAATGCCGCGCGATTGGCGCAATAGCGCTACCAACGCAGACAAGGTCTCCGGGGTTTCATGCCCCACAAGGTTCGGCGCCGCATTCATAACGCGCCGCGCGTGACGATAAAGCCGGTGTCGCCATCATGGATCGGCGGATAGTGCGCAAGATCGGCTTGCATCAGATGATGCGGCCGTCCATGCACATCGAGCTCGGCCAGGCTATCCCAATGCAGACGCTGGAACAGCGGCACGTTCTGGCTTTGCACTTGCGCCAGAAATGTCTTGCAACCGTGCGCGTGCGCGGTGCCTACCGCCAGCTTGATCAGGCCGCTGCCGACCGATCCGATCCGTCGCGCCTGCCGCGCCACCGCCAGCCGCGAGCCGTACCAGAGGCCCGGCTCGGTTTCGTGAATACGCACGGTGCCGATCACTTCATCCGGCAGGCCCGGCACGCTGATGATGGCAGCGATCGGCAGCGCCAGCTTATCGATGGCGTCGGTGTCGTCGCCATCGAAAATACCTTGCTCGTCGCAAAATACCGCGCGCCGCAATTGCCGGGTCGCTGCACGTTCGGCCAGGGTGGTGGCAAGCTTGATGCGAACTGTGCGGGCCGCCGCAACGTTGGCAACGTCGGCAACATCTATGACGGGTGCGCAGGCAGTGTTCATGATGGCGTCCTTTCGGCTTTCCCGGTTTTCTCGAAAGTGGATAACGATGAGCAGGCGCCGCAGCGGCCGCAGCCTGCCTTGATATCGGTCGAGCGCAAATTACCGGCGTCGAGCATGGCGGCCAGTGGCGTGAGCAAGTCATGCATGAATTGCGGCGGCGGCGCCGGATGGTCTTCCAGCGGCGTGCCGGCGATCGGCACGAAGGGCACCACGAATGGGTAGACGCCGATGGCGATCAGCTTTTCGCAAGTGCGCAAAACGGCTTCGGCGGTATCGCCCAGACCGGCCAGAATGTAGGTGCTGACCTGGCCGACGCCGAATACCTTGACGGCGCTTTCGAAGGCATCGAAATAGCGTTCGATCGAAACGCTCGCTTTGCCCGGCATGATGCGGGCGCGCACTGCCGGCGTGACCGCTTCCAGATGCATGCCGAGCGAATCGATGCCGGCGTCGTGCATGCGCTTGAACCACGCATCGTCGTCCGGCGGTTCGCATTGCCCCTGAATCGGCAGATCGACCGCGCTCTTTACGCCGAATGCGCTTTCGCACAAAATTTGCGCGCCGCGATCGGTGGCGTTTGGCGTGCCGGTGGTCATCACCATGTGCTTCACGCCGTCCAGCAGCACCGCTGCGCGCGCCACTTCACCCAATTGCTCCGGGGTCTTGCGCAAGATGGTTCTGCCGGCAGCCAGCGATTGGCCGATGGCGCAAAACTGGCACGATTTCTTGCGGCTTTCATACCGGATGCAGCTTTGCAATACCGTGGTCGCCAGCACATCCGAACCGTGCAGCGTGGCGATTTTCGAATAGGCGATGCCGTCCAGCGTTTGCAATTTGTAAAAACGCGGCTGGCGCGGGAACGAGATGACGCCGACCGAAACGCCGTCGCGCATCAATGTGCTGTTGCCGTCTGGGCCGAGCGGCGCCGCGGCAAACGGCGATGACCACGCGCTGGCCGTATGCACCGGAATCATGACCGTATGGCCGTCCACCAGCACCGCCTTATGATCGGACGGACCGGCGCCGCCGCGACGGCTGGCCGCGCCTGCGTTCGGATCCTGCAGCCGTAAACCCAGCGATTGCAGTTCAGTGATCAGTTGCTGGTTCGGTTTGGTGACTGTTTGCATGATGTGTACTCGCTATGATTGGCGTTGAGACTGGTGCGGATACCGGTGCAGATGCCTGCGCCTGATCGTCTGCACTGTGGGGAAACAAGGACGAGGCCGGCACGCTGCGCCGGTCGTCGATGACAAGACTTAACAATTCCGGCCGGGCGTAATGGCCGACCGAATCCATCATGCGTTTTCGTTTGGTGATGAGCGCCATATCCAGATCGGCGATCACCATGCCTTCGCCGCTACGCAACGGCTCTGCCAGATGCGCGCCTTCCGGCGAAACGATGGCGCTGCAGCAACCGCCTCGCAACGCTTTCTGCACTGCCGGGTCCGGCGTGATTGCCGCAATCTGCGCATCGCTCAGCCAGCCGGTGGCATTGATCACGAAGCAGCCCGATTCGAGTGCGTGATGACGGATCGTCACTTCCATTTGATCGGCAAAAATCTGGCCGACCATGGAACCGGGGAATTGCGCGCAATGAATTTCTTCGTGCTGCGTCATCAATGCATAGCGCGCCAGCGGGTTGTAGTGCTCCCAACATGCCAGCGCCCCGACACGACCGACCGCAGTCGGCACCACCTTCAGGCCGCTACCGTCGCCTTGGCCCCAGATCATCCGTTCGTGATACGTCGGCGTGATTTTTCTGCGCTTCAGCACCAGTTCGCCGTCGGCATCGAAAATCAATTGCGTGTTGTACAGCGAGCCGTGATCGCGCTCGTTCACGCCCAGCACAACGACTACGCCATGACTGCGCGCTGCCGCGGAAACGGCATCGGTCACCGGCCCCGGCACTGTTACTGCCCGCTCATACAGCAGCAGATGTTCCGGGCCTTGCAGGAAGGGCGGCCGCACAAAGGAAAAGTACGGATAGTAGGGAATGAAGGTTTCTGGAAACACCACCAGTTCCGCACCTTGTGCAGCGGCTTTCCGAATCGCCTCGCATACTTTGTCCAACGTGCCGCCGGCGCTTTCCAGATCCGGTGCAATCTGGATTGCCGCTGCGCGCACCGTCTTTTTTGCTGTCGTCATGATCCGCCCTTCGCGATGTTTATAGCGTCCAGGTGTCGAGGATGACGGCGTTATCGCGCGTATGCAGCAGCTTGATATCGAGCACATCCAATGGGCTGATGGCGCGAATGCCGGGGATCAGCGAAGGCTCGCCGTGACCGTATAAAGCCTGCAGCGCAAAGCGGCATGCATACACCTTGCCGCCTTCAGCCATGAATTTGACGAGCTGATTGTTTTGATTCTGATGGCCGGGAAAGGCTTCGTCGCCGAGCGTCGGAAATCCGCGTTGAATGCCGAGCGTAACGCCAGGGCCGTATAACAGCACCGATGTCTCGTAACCCTTACGTTGCAAGCGGGTGGCCTGCAGTAAATTGACGAATCCGATGGAGCCTTCGAAGGCCACGGTATGAAAAGTAACCAGCGCTTTTTCGCCCGGTTTTGCTTTGACGTCTTCAAATACTTTTTCCTCGTAGTCCACAAAGAAATCGCCTTTGACGTGGGCTGCTTGATTGACTGTCGGCATGGTGAGGCTCCTGAAAAATAAGTTAAAAATTCGATCGGATGATTGCAGCACGCATCGCGATACACAGAGTGCGAAAGTCGCATCAATAGATGTCGCGACACCCGGATTGAATGCATCAGGCGTGCCATGCAATCACTTGAATGCTGAAAATTGAATGGAAAAAAATACATGCAATCGGCCGCTGGAACATTCAAACGGGCACGCCTACTGGGTTGCGGCAACGAGAGATTTCACAGATTTCCGCATGCAAAAATGCAATCCATTCAATCCACCCATTCAATTACATTTTCCGGGCCGCAACGCAATGTGCTGCGGCGTTGTGCAGGCGTGCGTAAACGGTGCATGAGCGGTATATAAGCGGTGCAAAAACAACGCAGAAATGCGCCTCGATGATGCACATCGGCGCTGCATTGCATGGAATGGAAAATGCATGCAATTAGCGCAACGTAGCGTTAATTGATGGCATTGATCGGAAAGATGAATATGGTAAAAACGCAAACTGCTTGGCTGCCGAAAATTAAAAAGAGCAAGAGCGGCGCGCCGCTCTATCTGGCAATCGCAAACGCCATTGCCGAAGACATTGCCACCGGACAATTGACTGCCGAGCAGCGCTTGCCGCCGCAACGCAAACTGGCCGATATGCTTGGCATCGATTTCACCACCGTGGCGCGGGCTTATTCGGAGGCGCACAGGCGCGGCCTGATCGATTCCGTCGTAGGACGCGGCACGTTTATATGCGGCCGGCGCCGTCTCAAGATCCCGCGGGTATTCGAAGGCCGCCCTAATATAGATATGTCGATGAACATGCCGCCGGAACCTTATTCCGAGGAATTACTGGCAATGATGCAGACCGGTTTTGCCGAGGTCTCGAGCAAGCTGCGGGATTTGTTGCGCTATCAGGATTTCGGCGGTTCGCAGGATGACCGTGCGGCCGGCGCGCTATGGTTGCGACGGCGCGGGATGACGGTCGATCCGGCCCGCCTGCTGGTGGTGCCGGGGGCGCAATGTGCTTTGCTTGCCGTGTTGACGACGCTGGCCGATGCCGGTTCGGTCATCTGCTGCGAAGAATTGACTTATCCCGGCCTGCAGGCGCTGGCGACGCAACTCGGCATCCGCCTGATCGGTTTGCCGATGGATGGCGAAGGCATCGACGCAGTCGCCTTTGCCGCCGCCTGCGCGCAATATGCGCCGAAGGCGCTGTATTGCAATCCGACCCTGCTCAATCCGACGACCGCTGTGATGTCGGACGCACGCCGCCGCGCGCTGGTGGATGTTGCGCGTCATTACAATGTGCCGATCATCGAAGACGACGCCTACGGCTTTTTGCCGCGCGTGACACCGCCGGCCATCGCGGCGATCGGCGCCGACATCACGTTTTATATTGCCGGCCTGGCCAAATGCGTCGGGGCTGGATTACGCATTGCCTACCTAGTGGCGCCCGACGCACAATATGCGTCGCGGCTGGCATCGGCATTGCGGGCTACCACGGTCATGGCTTCACCGATTACCGCCGCACTGGCAACCCGCTGGATTCGCGATGGCACCGCCGATCTGGCTTTAAACGCCATTCGCAAGGAATCCATGGCGCGGCAAAAGTTGGCGGCGCGGATTTTGCCGGCCGGCAGTTATATCTCCAAGCCCGAAGCCTTTCATTTATGGATCAGCCTGCCGCCGCCGTGGGACAGCAAATCGTTTGCGGCACACATGCGTTCGTCCGGCATCGGCGTGGTCGCCGGCGATGCGTTTGCGGTGTCGGCCCAAGCGCCGGAAGCAGTGCGCGTATGCATCGGCGGCGTGGCCGACCGGGAGCATATTGCGCATGCGTTGGAAGTGATCGCCGAGGCGCTGCACAACACGCCGATTGCAGCGCCGGCGGTGGTTTAAAAGTCTCTGCTCCAGTCGCCGGCATATCCATCGATATGCCGGCATGGATAAAAACTGCAACGCTACATCTTCAGACCTTGCAGCCGGATCAAACCATCGGGAATTGTGCGCAGGCCGGTCAGTTTTTTGTTATAGGCCCACAGCCAATTGCGATGGTAGAGATAGACGATCGGCTGCGCCTGCATGATGATGTCGGCAAACTGGCCGTACAGTTTGCGGCGCTGCGCAACATCCACCGTCTCGCGCGCCTGGTTGAGGAGGTCATCGACTTTTGGATCGCAGAATCCAGAATAATTCATCGACTGCTTGCAACCGTCGAAGTTGTACAAATTACCGTCCGGGTCCGGGCGGCCGCTCCAGTTTCTCAGGTACGACTGGAACTGCCCCGCATCGGCCAATTGGAAGGTGGTCGCAGATTCGGTCGCCTGGAGTTTAATATCGAAACCGGCTTCCTTCGCCATCGCCTGCACCACCTGCGCGACTTTCTGGTCGGACGCGGTGGTCGGCACCATCAAAGAAAAGCTCGGGTTGGTCACGCCGGCCTCTTTCAAGAGTTCTTTGGCGCGTGCAATATTGCGTTTAGGGACAGGATATTTAGTGTCGTAATACGGATTCGATGGCGGCACCCATTGGTTGCCGGCGACGCCCTGGCCATCGGCGGCTACTTGGACGATGCCGTCGCGATCGAGCGACAGTTCGAACGCTTCCCGCACACGCGGATCGCGTCCGAGCGGGTTATTTTTTGCCATCTCGCCTTTGCCGGTATTGATTGCGATACCGACGTAACCGAGTTCAGGGAAGCTCGCCAGGCCGAACTTGTTTTCCGCCTTCAATTGCGCCATGTCGGAAGTGGCGACCCGTTCGATGATATCGAGTTGCCCCGAGCGCAAGTTCGCCAGCCGCACCGTGGCGTCGATGATGGGTTGATAAATCACTTTATCGAAGTGGATCGCGCTCTTGTTCCAGTAACCATCGTAGCGCTCCAGAATGATGTGATCCTGCGCCACGCGTTCCTTGAATTTGAATGGCCCTGAGCACACCGGGTTGTTGGCGAAATCGGTCGGATGGGCCTTCGCTGCCTTCGGCGACACCATCATGCCGGCGCGATCGGCCAGAATGCTGAGCAATGGCGCAAAGGGCGTGCTGAGGATCAATTTGACGGTCAGCGGATCGACTACCTGGACGCTCTCAACCGGCGCCAATTCACCTTTTCGGCTCGATCCCGGCAGGTTTTTACCACGCTCGATATTGAACTTGACTGCTGCGGCATCGAATTTTTCACCATCCTGAAAGGTGACGCCCGGGCGCAATTTCAAGGTCAATACCTTGTTGTCCGGCGACCATTGATACGAGGTTGCCAGTTGCGGCACGATTTCCAGTTTTTCATTGACGTCGACCAGCTTGTCGCACATCGAGGCGAATACAAAGCGGCTGACCACGGTGCGCGCCAGCGCCGGGTCGAGCATATCGGGATCTTCCGCGAGGCCGATGCGCAGTGTTTGCGCACTGGCGATTGCCGTCGCGCTCAAGGCGAGCGTGGCGGCAAGCGCGCGCACGATATAAGCGATGCGACCGGAGGATAAATTGGAATGAAAAAAAGTACGCATATAACTATCTCTTTTTAGGTGAAAGGAATGCAGGAGGAATTGATGGGATAAATGTAAATGCGGGATTACGCAATATTCATGCCGTGTGCTGGATGCATGGATCTCCCTGTTAGTTATTGTTGGTTCAGTAGTTACTTCTTTTTATTTTGCGTAATTGAATGCACCGAAATGGGCTGGAATGCACCAACGCCTGACAAGTTTATCGGGTATTCATCTATAAATATGGCCTTGTAGAATGTTTCTGGTGTTGATGCAAAAACGCCATAAGGAAACCTTCAGCCACCCCGCTGCACCAGCCTACGGCCCCAATCGTGGTTTTTCTGAATCGAGACTGTTCTTTTGTACATCGGCTAAAGCCGGTGAATTTCACCTTATGATCGACATTAAAGCCAGGAATCATGCATGACAAACACTTTGTCCGCCATCACAGTCACCGCACCACGCATACCCTACCCGCTTCCACTCACCCCCGATATCCCCACTCTGCGTCCCGCTCTTACAAATATCCAGGCAAATAGTGATCAATTCACCAATCTCAAACTACTCTATAAAAGCGTAGAAACACTCGATCAGCAGATCGACCCGATGGAAAAAAATATTGATTTTATTTTGAGTCAATTAAGTCCTGAAGAACAATCTTTGCTGCCCGCTGATATTCAGACACTGCGACAACAAGTAACAAATGCCACAGCAAATGCTGACCGTAAATTCAGTGAACAAGTTAGTCTTTTGAAACTTTGGCATGTTTACGATAACCCTAAATACCCAACCGAAATACAGAAATTGGCCGTACTGGGCTACGTGCTATCGCGAATGCATTCTGACGCAGCTCGCCAAAATTGGGAAAATGAATACGGCGTTGCTCGTCTACAGGAAATTGAAATCAAGCAAAAACTGGTAGATACTTATCGTCAAATTCTACCAACCTTGAATGCGGTTTATCTCCTTAAATTTTATCCTGACTTCGCAAGCTTTCCTGCTCGTACCCGAGAAGGCGCAAGCAGGGCAATAGAACAGATTGGCGCTCTTAATTTTCATGAAGGATTCTTGAACAACAAAGTCGAAATCCTGATTAGTGACAGTCTTCTTACTAAAATGGGTTCTCAGTTTGGCCACGTTGCCATCAATATCGGGGGCGTGATTTATGGACGAGCGCCTTCCGCATGGGATATTCGCGGAAAAGAGCAATACCTATCCGACCAAGAGGTCAGTCGAAGCACGATAGGTTATGTTAT
>DATMOE010000008.1:0-12543 GCA_035568435.1 Herbaspirillum sp.
TCGCCCGCCAGCACAAAAATATCGACCGGATACACCGTATCGCCCGGCGCGCCCCAAGTAGTCTGGATCACGCGTTCCGGCGCTTTGTTGCTCATCGCCGCGAAGTTCTTGCAATTACTGCGGTGAATCGAGACCCCTTTACCGCGTGTAATGAAACCGACAATTTCATCCGGCGGCGCCGGTTTGCAACATCTCGCCAGTTGCGTCAACAGGCCATCGGTACCGACCACCAGCACGCCCGATTTAGCGCCCTGCACCACGCTTGATGCGCGGCTTTTGCGGGTAATCGCCGCTTCGTCGTCAATCGGATTTTTCTCCGCTTCGTCGCCATGCAAGGCCTGCTCGACCAGACGCAAACTGAATTCATCCTTGCCTACGGCCAGAAACAAATCGTCGAGCCGCTGAAACCCCAGCGTATGCGCCAGCTCTTCCAGATTGACGGCTGTCTTGCCTTCGCGCTGCAAGGTTTTTTCAATCAGGCCACGGCCTCCCGCCAGCGTTTCCTGCTGCTCGATCGCATTGAACCAGGCCCGCACCTTCGAGCGCGTTCTGGGGCTGGCGGCGTAACCCGGGCTCAGCCAATCGCGCGACGGCCCGGCGGCAGGCCCGCTTTTGGCGGTAATGATATCGACCGTCTGCCCATTCTTGAGTACCGTATTGAGCGGCACCATCACGCCGTCCACGCGCGCGCCGCGGCACCGGTGTCCGACATCGCTGTGCAAGTGATACGCAAAATCGATCGGCGTTGCGCCGCTGGGCAATTCGATAACCCGCGCTTGCGGTGTCAGTACGTAGATGCGGTCGTCCAATGTGGTGGTTTTGAGCTTTTCGGCCCAGTCGCGCCGCACATCTTCGCGCTCGACAACGGCGTCCGACACTTCGCTTTTCCATGCCAGCAATTGCCGCAGCCACGCAATTTTTTCATCGTATTTCTGTTCGGTGGAATTCGATCCGCCCAACTCTTTATAACGCCAATGCGCCGCGACGCCGTACTCGGCAAAATTATGCATGTCGTGCGTGCGTATCTGCACTTCGAGCGGACGGTCGTCATCGCCCACCACCACGGTATGCAGCGACTGATAACCGTTCGGCTTCGGACGCGAAATGTAATCGTCGAACTCTTTGAGCAGCGGCGTCCAGGTGCTATGCACCATCGCCAGCACCGCATAACAGGTCTTGATGTCATCGACGATCACGCGGAATGCCCGCACGTCGTACAGATCGGCAAAATCCAGCGACTTGCCGCGCATCTTGTTCCAGATACTGTAAATATGCTTGGGCCGCCCCGACACGTCGGCCTTGATGCCGGCGGCGGCAAGCTCTGCGCGCAAACGGATGATGGCCGCCTCGACAAAGCTTTCGCGCTCGATCCGTTTTTCTTCCAGCATCTTGGCAATGCGCTTATAAGCAGCCGGTTCCAGAAAGCGGAAAGACAGGTCTTCCAGCTCCCACTTCAGTTGCCAGATGCCGAGCCGGTTGGCCAGCGGCGTATAAAGATCGAGCGTATCGCGCGCATATTTTTCGGACAGCTCGCTTTCCAGCTTGATATCGGCGAAATAACGCAAAGTAGTCACCCGCCCAGCCAGCCGCACCAGTACCACGCGCATGTCGGAGGCCATCGCCAGCAACATTTTGCGCAGCGTTTCGACCTGGGCGGCCGCCTGTTGCGAAGCATTCTTGCCACGCAAAATTTCCTGCCGCGGCTGCTGCGCAATACTATTGAATCGCATCAATTGCCGGATGCCGGTCATCAACTCGGCGGTTTCCTTGCCAAAGCGCTCTGCAATGGTTTCCGCCGCGGCCGGATCGAATAACGGCATACTGATCAGCAGGCCGGCCATACGCGTTTCGACATCGGCATTGAGCGAGGCCAACAGTTGCCCAATACTGAGCGCATGCGCCAATGCATCCTGCCCCGAGGGAACGGTGCGGCCGGGATAAACCGACTCGATCATGGCCAGCGCATCCAACACCCGCGCGCGCTCCCCGACCTGCAAATCCTTGGTCAGATAACCCTGAACATCACTCTGTGTTGATGCAATCGAAACCATCAAATCCCTGAACGTAATCTACTTAAACGCCTTAAATTGCCTGCGCCAGCCAATCCGCAATCAATGCTATTTGCGCCTGATTAACCAGCGTCGGCGCGTGCCCTGCGCCCGGCAGCTCAACTAATTTTGGCCGGGGGCCGCGCTGCGTCATGGCTTGCGCCACTTCTTGCGTGAGTAAATCGGAATCGGCGCCGCGGATCAATAAGGTGGGGCAGGCAATCGCATCGTAAGCCGCCCACAGCATGGCTTCAGCCGCCTTGCTGCTGGCTTCGGTGGCCGCCATGAACGGCACGGCCAGACCGAGATCGTAATGCCGAATCCACTGCCCATCGGCATCCTGCCGCAGCACATCGCTGGCCAATTTATGCCATTGCTGTTCGGTGTGTTGGCCGAACGCTGCAGAGATAGCACGAATATAAGCGGACGCTTCTTCAAAACTGGCGAACTTCATCGGCTCGCCGACATACTTGCCGATCCTCACCAGCGCTTCTGGATGAATCGCCGGCCCGATGTCGTTAAGAATCAGCTTTCTGATCGGATTGTGCTGCAGCGACGCCAACCCCATACCGATCAATCCGCCCATCGACGTACCGAGCCAATACACCGATGGCGCATCGACACGCGCCAGCAAAGTCACCATGTCGCTGACATATTGCGGGATCGCATAATACTTCGGATCGGCCAACCAGCCCGAGCGGCCGCGGCCGACCACATCCGGGCAGATGACGCGATACTGCGCCGACAAAGCCTGCGCCAATGCATCGAAATCGTCCGAAACACGCGTCAGTCCATGCACGCAGACCAGCACATTCGGATTGCCGGCGTCGCCCCACTCCTTGTAAGCCATACGATGCAAACCGGCCGGGGAGATGCACTGTACTGATTTGAGCGATGGCATGCGATGGAGCACGGGGAAACCGTGATGAATGAACGAAGGCCCCATTCTACTATCCGAACGCCGGTCGCCTGCGAGCCGATGCGGGCCGGCCCGGTTTGGCAATCCATCGGAAGTCGATTAACCGGTATGCGGTGTTGCGGGCAGCAGCTAAATCAGGTATCGTGCGAACCCTGCGATGCTTAGACAATGCATAAACATTTGAATAAGCAATTGAATCGCAGCGTCGTTCCATAGCGACTGCCCCGATGGTGAAATTGGTATACACAAGGGACTTAAAATCCCTCGCTCTAATAGGCTTGCCGGTTCAAGTCCGGCTCGGGGCACCAGGGGACATTTCAGGATTTAGCGATAAAACGCCGCACGCCTCTTCTTTATAGAGCTTGTGGCATTTTTTTGTCCTATACATTTGCCTCATATAATGCTTAAAGCACATTTCCCAGCCAAAAATCACGCATCGCTCCCGCACCCATGATGTAAGCAGCACAGCACAATCCCACTAAAATGTTGCCCCACATCAATTTTTAAATGCCGCCATTCGGCTTTAAATAGCAGCTTACAACCCCGATTTCATACGAAATCGCTATGAAAATACAATTCCCCGCAGAATATAATGCACAACCGCCGCCCTGCGATTAGAATATTGCAAAATTAATAATTCGCGAATCTGCTTGAACGCCCCCCATTGAGCCGTCGTGAACAGCCTGTAAAACAGCATTCGGAAGACACAATGACAGAAGGCCTCAGGATAGAGACGGTGTTGAAGCACGTCGTAGACATTTCTTGCCATCGCGAACAGCGCCTGCTCGACATTTCACTCCTGACTGCGATTCAAAGTCTGACCGGCGCCAAGTGGGTCCGAATGCTGGAAATCACCACGGTACAAAAAGACTTGCTGGTGCATGCACGCGCCTGGATCGAACAGGATCGCGTCATTATTCTCAATGAATATTCGCCGACCAAACAGGTACAACGTCCACTGGCGCACTTCGCCATTCTGGCAGCGGCCATCGAACAGAACCTGCCCAGCGTTAAGGACAGTGCACCGGATGGCCAGGAAACGCTCTGGATTCCCATCTGGAACAACAAAACCGCTGTGGCCTGCCTCGAATTTTCTCAGCCGGGTCCGATCTCGAAACAAATCGTCGCCGTGCTCGATGGCTTGTTGCAGGTATATCGCAATTTTCAAAACATCCTGGATTACAGTGAACGCGACACGCTGACCGGCCTGCTCAATCGCAAAACCTTCGACGCGAATTTATCCAAGGTTCTCAACTTCCGCGACATCGAATCATCCGCTAAGCCGCCCGTCGATCGCCGTCATCAAAATGCGAAAAAACAGCATTGGCTGGCAGTCATCGACATCGATCATTTCAAACGCATCAACGATAAATTCGGCCATTTATACGGCGATGAAGTATTGATTCTGGTCGCCAATCTGATGCTGTCGTCGTTCCGCACGGCAGACCGGATTTTTCGTTTCGGCGGAGAAGAGTTTGTGGTTTTGCTGCGTTCGACTACGCTGGAAGAAGCGCATATGGTGGCCGAACGTTTCCGAGCTGCGGTCGAAGCCCATACCTTTCCGCAAGTGGGTAATGTCACCGTCAGCATCGGCTTTGCCGGCATCCATGCCAGCGACTCGCCGGTCGATATCCTGGGGCATGTAGATCAGGCCTTGTACTACGCTAAAAACAATGGCCGCAATCTGGTCATTCATTACGAAGCGCTGCTCGAAAGCGGTGTCTTGCAAAAAGAAATCGCCACCAATTCGGTTGAGTTTTTCTAGCACCGATCTTATTTATTCGTCTTGTTTGTTCGCGCGTTTTTTGTCGAACATACGATGGTCGGATACTCGCAATAAGGTCTCGACATCCAGACCGTCATCAGGATAAATCGCAAACCCGATCGATGCATCGATCTGATACACCGCATCGTTACGGCCGGCAATCGGCTGGCGCAGGCCAAGCCTGAGCTTTTCGGCAATCGCTGCCGCCACGGCTGCATTCGATACGCCATGCAGATAAATCATGAATTCATCGCCGCCAAAACGCGATACGGCATCTTCCCGGCGCATCGCACCGCGCAGTTGCGACGCTGCCTCAATGAGCACTTTATCGCCTTCGTCATGACCGTATTGATCGTTGATCATTTTGAATTTATCGAGATCGATAAACATCAACGCAAAACATAAAGGATTCGATGCCGATGCCGAACGTATGCGGAATTCAATTTGCGCAATCAGCGATTCGCGATTGAGCACGCCGGTCAAGCGATCGGTATGCAAATTACGCTCCATCTCCTGGAACGAGCACGCCAGCTGACCGATCTCATCGTTGCGGGAAATATCCAGCGGCGCGAACGGTTCGCCGTTGCCGATACGGGTTGCCGCCAGCGTCAATGTGCGCAGGTCGCGCAATGCCCGGCGCAAAATAAAAAAGCCCAATAAAAATGTAATCGCCACCGCCGCCAGACCGAACAGTAAAGTCTGATAGACGCTGCCGGTAAACGAACCGTAGTAGTCATTGCTCGGCACCGCCGCCGTCACGATCCAGTTGAGGCCGGCCTTATCGTGCTGCATATCGGCCGAAATGACGATCTTGCCTTGCATGCCGTCGACGGTGGTAATTTTTGAATAGCGCGCCGCAGGATCGTGGCGCCGGAAAAAATCCAGAACGTCGGCGCTGACGCCTCGCATCAATGCAGACGAACTGGCGCCTGCATTCAGACGCACCAGTTGCTCCCCGGCGTACCAGAAAATGGGTTCTTTATTGGAGCTGGCGATCAGTGTACCGTCCGGCTCCATGATGAAGGCGACGCCGTTCTGACCGATCGTCAGCGAGCGCAAAAATTCACTGAGATCGTTCAAAAAGATGCTGCTGGTGGCGACACCGAGCAGATCGTGGTTGGTGCTATAAATCGGCTTGGACAGCGCAATCGCCAATGCCTTCGAACGAAAATCGGAAAACACCGGCGACCAGTTTTCGTGCTGGCGGCTGACGGCGCTCACATACCAGGCGCGGCCGCGCGGTTCATAATTCTGCCTCATGCGCAACACGGGCTTGGCGCCGGGACCGGTAACATCGTAAATGTAATTGAGGCCGCCCTGGGAGTCCCGCACCGCCAGTTGAAATGTATCCCGGGTCATTTGCTGGATGCCGAGAAAGCTGCCGTCGACGCCGCCGAAATACACATAACTATTGTCATCTGAAAACAGTCTGCTCGCAATCCATAGGCGCTCCAGACGTCCTTCCATGGTTTCAGGAAAAGGAACATTCGGCCGGCGCGTGCCGTCCTCGTCAATAATTCTTTTCGGCGCGATAACATTCAGCGTCGCATGCGCCGCAAAAAGTTGCCTTTCCGTGGTCTGATTGATGCGATTCATGACATCGATCAACGCGTTTTGCGACAACAACGACGTCGCGTCTCCCCCGGCCCGGTAAAGCAGCCAGCCGATCGTCGCGATCAAACAACACAACAGGAAAATGAACGGGAGAATAAATACCCGCTGCAGCGAAGACGGCTTCAAACAATCCCCCAAAGCGCGCATGACGCCACAGCCGCAGCATCATCGACCCGACCCGATTTTGTATAAAAGAGGAGGCCGCTGAATCCGTTCATCGCGCCGTTGCGGTGCGAGAAGCGCATTGCGGCCTCTTCAACTTTTTTCTACTTTTTTCTTTTGATCAATTTCGCAGCGCCGCCCTATTGGCGGCAACGGGACTTGTTGCGCTGCTTTGCGTTGATTAATCGTTTATATCAATAGCGCGGCATTCTATCAAGTTTTATCAAATGCCAGTACCCCATCAACAACATCCGCATGCACCACGTCTTTGGGCGAAAACTTTCCAGCCAGAATCATTTTCGAGAGCGGATTTTCGATCTGTTGCTGAATCGCCCGTTTCAATGGACGCGCACCGTACACCGGATCGAAACCGGCCTCGGCCACTTTCTGCAAAGCCGCCTCGCTGATGACAAAACCCATATCCATTTTGGCCAGACGATCACGCATGATCTGCAATTGCACTTTCGCAATCGCGCCGATATTTTTCTCATCGAGCGCATGGAATACGACGATTTCATCGATCCGGTTAATAAATTCCGGCCGGAAATGTGCGCGTACTTCCGCCATGACTGCCAGCTTAACGATTTCTGGATCGCTGCTTTCCATTGCCTGAATTTTGTGCGAGCCCAGATTCGACGTCATCACAATAATCGTATTCTTGAAATCCACAGTACGGCCCTGGCCATCGGTCATGCGGCCGTCGTCCAGTACTTGCAGCAAGACGTTGAATACATCGGGATGCGCTTTTTCGATCTCGTCGAGCAAAATCACGCTGTACGGTTTGCGCCGCACCGCTTCGGTCAGATAGCCGCCCTCTTCATAGCCGACATAACCCGGCGGCGCGCCGATCAGCCGCGCCACCGAATGCTTCTCCATGAATTCGCTCATATCGATGCGAATCATGGCGTCTTCGGTATCGAACATATAGGCCGCCAGCGTTTTGCACAGTTCAGTTTTACCGACGCCGGTGGGGCCGAGAAACATGAATGAACCATAAGGACGCCCCGGATCGCCAAGCCCCGCGCGCGAACGCCGGATCGCATCCGATACCGCAACAATCGCCTCGTTCTGTCCAATCACACGCCGATGCAGCACATCTTCCATGTGCAGCAGCTTTTCGCGTTCGCCCTGCATCATGCGCGACACCGGAATGCCGGTAGCGCGCGAAACGATTTCGGCTATTTCCTCGGCGCCGACCTGCGTGCGTACCAGGCGCGGCTTGGCGCCGGCGACGGCACTGGCCTCAAGCGCTGCATCTTGCCTGGATTGCGCTTCCAGCGCCTGCTCCAGTTCGTTGAGCTTGCCGTATTTCAGCTCGGACACGGTTTGCCAATCGCTTTTACGCGTGGCTTCATCCATCTGCAAACGGACTCTTTCGATCTCTTCCTTAATGTGCTTGCTACCCTGCACTGCCGCTTTTTCGGATTTCCAGATTTCTTCCAGATCGGCGTATTCCCGCTCCAGCCGGACGATCTCTTCTTCGATCAGCGACAGCCGCTTCTGCGACGCTTCATCGCGTTCGCGCTTGACTGCTTCGCGTTCGATTTTCAGTTGAATCAGACGACGATCCAGCTTGTCCATGACTTCCGGTTTGGAATCGATTTCGATCTTGATCTTGGCTGCAGCCTCATCGATCAGATCGATCGCCTTATCCGGCAGGAAACGGTCGGTAATATACCGATGCGATAACTCGGCGGCAGCCACGATGGCAGGATCGGTGATTTCGACGCCGTGATGGAGTTCGTATTTTTCCTGCAAACCGCGCAAAATCGCGATGGTCGCTTCGACGCTGGGTTCGTCCACCAGAATTTTCTGGAAGCGACGTTCCAGCGCGGCGTCCTTCTCCACATATTTACGGTATTCATCCAGTGTGGTGGCGCCGACGCAATGCAATTCGCCACGCGCCAATGCCGGCTTGAGCATATTGCCGGCATCCATCGCGCCTTCGGCTTTACCGGCGCCGACCATGGTATGCAACTCATCGATAAAAACGATGGTTTGCCCTTCATCCTGAGCAATTTCCTTCAGAACCGCCTTGAGCCGCTCCTCGAATTCGCCGCGATACTTGGCGCCGGCCAACAATGCCGCCATATCCAGCGACAGCACCCGTTTCGACTTCAAGCTATCCGGCACTTCGCCATTGACGATCCGCTGCGCCAGCCCTTCGACGATCGCGGTCTTGCCGACGCCGGGCTCGCCGATCAGAACCGGGTTATTTTTACTGCGCCGCTGCAATACCTGGATCGCGCGCCGGATTTCATCGTCGCGCCCGATCACCGGATCGAGTTTGCCCATGCGGGCTCGCTCGGTCAGATCCAGCGTGTATTTTTTGAGTGCTTCACGCTGCCCCTCGTCCTGCTGCGAAGAGACGTTGGCGCCGCCGCGCACGGCGACAATCGCCGCTTCCAGCGACTTGCGGCTCAAGCCGTTCTCGCGCGCCAGCTTGCCGGCCTGCGATTTATCGTCCAGCAGGCCCAGCAATACCATTTCGCTGGCGACAAATTGATCGCCGCGCTTTTGTGCTTCCTTGTCGGCCAGATTCAGCAAAGCGCCCAATTCACGCCCGCCCTGCACTTCGCCACCGTTGCCGGACACCTTGGGCAGATTCTGCAGCGCGCCATGCAATGCGGCCGACAAGCCCGGCACATTCACCCCGGCCCGCTGCAAGAGCGAGCGGGTGCTGCCATCCTCCTGATTGAGCAGGGCGATGAGCAGATGCAGCGGTTCTATATAGGGATTGTCGTTGCCGACGGCCTGGCTTTGTGCATCCGCCAGCGCTTCCTGTAGCTTTGTGGTCAGTTTGTCGATACGCATTTGGTCCTCTCAAATTTCGTGATAGACAAATACTGGGGACGGACGTTTCAATTTCAATTGAAGCGGCGCAATTGAGGCAGAGACTATGGGCGTAAAAACAACGCCGGCGTCTATCTGGATTTACACGAACAACGCGCGATAAGTGGCAAAACCGGCAAAGCACAAGGCCAACGCACCCAGCACATGCAATGCGGTATGACCGAAGGCCCAGAGATAATCGCCCCGTTGCAATAAAATCATCGATTCGGCAGAAAAGGTGGAAAAAGTCGTCAGACCGCCGAGAAATCCGGTAATCAGAATAAGCCGCCATTCAATCGGCAGCGCTTGATTATGTTGAAAGAACGCCACCAGAAAGCCGATCATATAACCGCCGCCGAGATTGGCGATCACCGTGCCCAAGGGCAGTTTATCGTGCCAAGCGTTTAGATAGATACTCAAACCCCAGCGCAGCCATGCGCCCACCGCCGCACCGATTCCTACGGCCCCCAATCCGCTCCAGTTCATGCAATCACTCCTGTTTTTCTTTTTTTAGATCCCATTTGCTGCGCGCATCGGTATCGGTAGAGCGGGCATCGACCCAGCGCGCGCCATCCGGCGTCACTTCTTTTTTCCAAAACGGCGCATCGGTCTTCAGATAATCCATGATGAATTCACAGGCGGCGAAAGCCTCGCCCCGATGCGCCGCGCTCACCGCCACCAGCACGATCTGATCGGTCGGCTGCAACGGCCCGATGCGATGGATCACCAGCGCATCCAGAAAGGCCCAACGCGCCTGCGCCTGTTCCACGATCTGCTGCAACGCCTTCTCGGTCATGCCGGGATAATGCTCCAGCTCCATTTGCGTCACCGCCGCGCCGTCGTTCAAATCGCGCACAGTGCCGATAAAGCTGACCACCGCGCCGACCTGCGGCTGTTGCGCGCGCAGTGCGGCAATTTCGGTACTCAGGTCGAAATCTTCAGTTTGAATTCGGATACTCATCGCTGCCCTTTGCGCCACACGCTGGCCAGCCATGGCTGCTGCTCACGCGGCAAGCCAGCCGGCCGGTAATAATGCTCGATCTCGCTGAAACCGGCCCGCGTCATCAACGCTCGCCATGCCTCCCAATCGTGATAGACGCCATAGCGGCCGGCGTGCCAGCCTTCCTGATTCTCTCCCCGTGGATTGGAGCAAAACAAAGCGCCGCCCGGTTTCAATGCCGCATGCAATTCGCTCAAAACCCGCGGCAGCACCTGGCCCGGCACATGAAATAACGCGGCGTTGGCAAAAATCCCGTCAAAGTAAGCCGCCGGCAGCGTCAATTGCAGAAAATCCTGCTGCCAGACCTCGCAACCGCTGTCGCGTCGCGCCATTTCAACAAAATCAGGCGTGCCGTCCAAACCGATTGCGCGATACCCGAGACGGGTAAACGTCAGCAAATCGCGGCCGGGGCCGCAGCCGAAATCCAGAATGACGCGTGGCGGCGCATCGGCATCCGAGGCCCCTAATGCACCTAATAGCGCCGCAATATTCTGGCTGACGTCGTGATCCCAGGTACCCTCGCGAAAATCCTTGGCGCGTGCACTGTAATGCGCCAGCGTGGTGGCGGCGATTTGTTCGAGATCGTCAGTATTGGATGTCATGTGCGCGGGCCGGAGCCGGTTGATTTATGGTTATGCTTATTATGCTTATTATGCTTAACCACCGGTGACCGGCGGAAAAAACGCTACTTCGCAACCGTTGCCAAGTGTCTCGTCGACATCGGTCATAACATGATTGAAGGCAACTCTGACCGCCCGTCCTTCTGCCAGCGTAGCGGCCCAGACCTCGCCGCGGCTGCGCAACAGCGCCCGCAATGCGCTAACGCTGCGAACATTTTCCGGCAGCTCCAGCGTTTCCTGCGCACAGCCCAAGGCCTCGCGGATAGCGGCAAAATAACGAAGTTCAATTTTCATCGGCATCACAACAACTCCGAAAATGGGATAAAACGCAGGCTGTCGCCGCGGGCAATCGCTCGCCCCGGCGGATTATCGATCAGGCCATCGCCCCAGACCGCCGAAGTCAGCACGCCCGAACTCTGATTCGGGAACAGATCCAGGCCACCCTGTGCATTGATCCTGGCACGCAGAAATTCATTACGGCGATCGGGACGCGGCCAATCGAAATCGGCGCGCATCGCATAAGCCGCAGGCGTCACATTGACAGCCCCCTGCAAACGTAAAATGAATGGCCTGACGAACAGCAGGAACGTCACCAGGGTCGATACCGGATTGCCGGGCAGCCCGATGAAGAAAGCTTCGGCGGCGGCGTTGACTGTATCTGTATCGGCTGGACGGCGGATGGCGCCAAACGCCAGCGGCTTGCCCGGCTTAAGCGCAATTTGCCACATTGTCAGCCGGCCCTCCGCCGCCACTGCCGGCTTGATGTGATCCTCTTCCCCGACCGAAACGCCGCCGGAGGTAATGATCAGATCGTTGTCGGCTGCCGCACGGCGCAACGTATCGCGCGTGGCGGCCAGATTATCGGGAACGATGCCGTAGTCGCTCACTTCGCAACCGAGATTTTGCAGCAGGCTGCGCAAGGCAAACCGGTTCGAATTGTAGATTGCGCCCGGCTTCAACGGCTCGCCCGGCATGGCCAATTCATCGCCGGTAGAAAACACCGCCACCCGCAGACGGGACACCACCGGCAACGCCGCCAGACCGATCGATGCCGCCAAACCCAATTGCGGCGCTTTCAAACGCGTGCCGGCCGGCAAAATCACGCCGCCGTTTTGAATATCTTCGCCGCGCCGGCGTATCCATGCACCCGCTTGCACCGCTTCCGACACCAGCACGTCATCGCCATCGGCCACGCAAGACTCCTGCATCACCACCGCATCGGCGCCTTCGGGGATCAACGCGCCGGTAAAAATCCGTGCCGCGCTGCCTGGTTTCAAGGCCGTGCCGGGCTGCCCGGCCGGAATGCGCTGCGAAACCGGCAATCTGACTGCCGCATCTGCGGCAGCCCCGCTGCAATCGGCCGCGCGCACGGCATAACCATCCATGGCCGAATTGTCGCTGCCGGGCACATCCATTTGCGAATATTGGTCGGCGGCAAGTATGCGGCCATTGGCATCAATGGTCGGCACGACTTCAACGCCGATTAGCGGCCGGGCGGCGTCGAGCAGTTGGCGCAATGCCTGCTCGGTGGTCAACATCGGCGGTCCTGCATTCATTGTCATCCTCGTCAATTCCTTGGGCGC
>DATMOE010000009.1:0-10132 GCA_035568435.1 Herbaspirillum sp.
ATCGTTGGCACGATTTTGTCCGGGAGAGACCAAGGCGTTGACGGTAAATCCAGACATGTTCGGCGATTCGTACCAAAGCGCATGATCCATCCGGGTGCCGAATTCAACCCGGTTGTCGCCTCCGGTATTACCCATGATCACAGCATAATCGCCCAGCATGCCGGCGAACGGATTCATGCTCGCAGTTGACGTTTTGTACGGTGCATCGGTCTTGCCGATTTTGAACGAGCCGTAAGTGGCATTGGATAAACCGATAAAGGTGTTGCGGGAAGTTAAGCCACCTTTAACCGCATTACTGTTATTGCTATTGGAGTAGCCCGTGCCGGAGGTTGCCGACACATCGATCTGCGTTTCGAACTGATAGACGAATTTAGCCGGGAAGCTGCCCAGAGACTGGAATCCGCGTAGACCGACATAGGAATTGTTACTGGAAACTGCCGGCATCCAGCCATTGTTGCCAACCGGATGGGCGCCATTCACGGTCATATTGGAAATGCCTTTGGTCGTATCATCGATCGACAGGTCGGCATTGCCGTACAGCGTAACTTCACCGCCGCGCGTCAGCAAAGTGAGCCCGTCGCCGGCCTTGCGTTCCAGAAAATCGTGATTGGCGGCAGGGGCGGCGGCAGCCACCGGCGGCTGTGCTTTTTGTTGCTCGGAAATATGATTCAGGTCGGCTCTTAATGCTTCGATTTGTTTTTGCAGTGCGTCAATCTGCTGCTTCATATCCTGACTGGTTTGTGCTCCTACCGAACTGGCAAAGCCGATACAGCTTACGCCAAGGACGAGCGCGAGCGCTCTCCTCATTGTCATATTGCTCATTTATTGTCTCCAAATATCTTAATTTTTTTAAGCATCCCTAATCTTGCGCTATGGAAATAGTGCTAGTCAGTGGATGCCGTGGGTAGAGCAAAAACACCGCCCTGCCAATAAAATACGCGGCGAGCGAGGCGCTAAAAATTGATCTCGGTCAAGAATAGTAATAGATCGAAAAAATCTATTACAGCTAAGTTTCAGCTAAGTTTATGAGTGTAAATTTTAAGATAATATTGTCTACTAAATACAATAACTCAGACGAAAACGTTCAACCGCGCTGCATACCCCAGCGCCGCAATGTGCTCTTTTCCAACACGGCGAAGACGATATTCTCCACCAGCAAGCCGATGATGATCACCATTGCCAAACCGGCAAACACCTTGTCCGTATAGAGCTCGTTGCGATTCTGGAAAATGTACCAGCCGAGGCCGCCTTTACCCGAAGTCGTGCCAAACACCAGTTCGGCTGCTATGAGCGTGCGCCATGCGAATGCCCAGCCGATCTTCAAGCCGGAAACGATCGCCGGCAATGCAGCCGGCACCAGAATCTGGATGACCAGCCGGATGCCCCGCAGCCCGTAGTTTCGCCCCGCCATGCGCAACGTCTCCGGCACACCCCGGAAACCTGCAAAGGTGTTCAAGGCAAGCGGCCATGTCACCGAATGCACCAGCACGAACAGCAAGCTGCTTTTACCCAGGCCGAACCAGAGCAGGGCCAGTGGCAGCAACGCGATGGCGGGCAGGGGATTGAACATCGCGGTCAGCGTTGCCAGCAGATCGCTGCCGAGCCGTGTCGATATCGCCAAGGCGCTCAAAGCGAAGGCCGCCGCGATGCCGATCAAATACGCTTGCAGCAGAACCCAGAGCGATACCCCGGCATAGCCGATTAATTCCCCGCTGGCAATACCTTGCGCAAAGGCGCTGGCCGTTTGTAGGAAGGTCGGAAACAGAAGGTCGTTCTGCTGCCAGCGCGCGGCCGCTTCCCACAACAGCGCGAGCACTATCAGGATGACGGTTTTACGCAGCCAGGTTTGACGCCACAATCGATGCGGCAGCGATAAGGCACGATCCGCGCCGCGCGTCTCCAATGCCGTTGGATCGTATTCAACCTCAGGACGGATTGGCGGCGCCTGTGCAGTAGTGGCGGCTAAGGTGAGCCGCGATGCGTGCTCTGTCATGCCGGCCTGCCTGCAACTGCAGTTGCAGCGGGCATGACATGCGCGCCGAACAGCATGTCGTGGATACGATTGCCGGCCGCCTGGAAAGCGGGACTTCCCGCGCTATGCAAATTGAACTGATGGCTATTGATTTCGGCGCGTACCCGGCCCGGGTGCGGCGATAACAACAAGATGCGATTGCCGACCGTCAGCGCCTCATCGATGGAGTGCGTCACGAACACCAGGGTAAAGCGCATTTCCTGCCACAGCACTTCCAGTTCCTCGTGCATCTTGCGGCGTGTCAATGCATCGAGCGCGGCAAACGGTTCATCCATCAACAGTACGTCAGGCTGCATCGACAGGGCACGGGCAATCGCCACGCGTTGTTTCATGCCGCCGGACAAGGTATGCGGATGGGCATCGGCAAAGCCGGAAAGTCCGACTTTTTCCAACCAGTGATCGGCCCGCTGCGCCGCATCGCGCCGATTCAGTTGTTTGCTCGCCAGCAACGGAAACATGACGTTTTCCTTGACTGTTTTCCAGGGCGGCAATTGGTCGAATTCCTGAAATACCACAATGCGATCCGCGCCGGGCTGCGTGACCGTTGCGCCGTTCAGCAGGATGCTGCCTTCGCGCGGGGCGATGAACCCGGCGATGGCTTTGAGCAACGTCGATTTACCGCAGCCCGATGGGCCGAGCATCACGAAGCGGTCGCCGCGGTGAACGTCAAAACTGACCTTGTGCGTAGCCAGCACACTGCGTTCGCCGCTACGATATTCGATCGTCACATCGGACACCTGCAACATCGGCGCCTCGGGTTGGTGAAAGGCCATATCAGCTACCTTGCGCGATTGCCGCGTTGTCGAAGAAGTAGTCGCGCCAACTGGCGGGCTTATTCTTGATCGCGCCGACTTCATACAGGAATTGCGCCATGCCGAACGTGTTTTGCGGGCTTATCTTGAATGCCACCTGCGGACTTTTGATCACTTGCAATAACAGTTTACGGTCGATATTGCTCTTGTTGACGCGCAGATAAATATCGGCAGCGGCTTCGGGATTGGCGCTAATGAATTTTGCCGCTTCTTCCAGTGCGGCGACGAACGCGGCAGTCGTTTTAGGATTGTCATTGCGGAATTTTTCGGTGGCATACAGCACGGTTGCCGTACTCGGTCCGCCCATCACATCATAGGAATTCAACACCACATGGGCGTTGGCATTGCCGGCCAGCTCCTGCTCCTGAAATGGCGGATTGCCGAAGTGCGCGGAAATTTCAGTCTTGCCGGCGATGATCGCGGCGGCGGCATCGGGATGCGGCAAGGTCTGCGTAATTTTGTCGAGGCGGCTGAATTCGGCATGACCCCATTGCTTGGCGGCGGCCATCTGCAGTAGACGCGCCTGCTCCGACATGGTGACGACGGGCAAGGCGATGCGGTCTTTCTCGGTGAAATCGGCAATGGTTTTCACATTGGGATTGGTGCTGACCAGCGCATAGGGGAAATTGCCGAGCGACGCCACGGCCTTGACGTTTTGACGTCCGCGGGTGCGATCCCATATCGTCAGCAAGGGGCCCACGCCGGCGCCAGCGATGTCGATGCTGCCTGATAGCAAGGCATCGTTAATGGAAGCGCCGCCGGACAATTTAATCCATTCGACCTGCACATCGATCCCTCTGGCCTTGCCTTGTTTTTCGATCAGTTTTTGCTCTTGGGCGACATTGAGCAATAGGAACACCACGCCGAATTGTTCAGCGATCCGAATACGGCCCTCGGCGTGAGCGGCGGGTGATGCTGCTATGCAGGCAATGCTGGCGATGATCGCGAGGTGGCGGCAACGATTTTTTATCGTCGAAAGAAAAGGTGGATTGTGCATGATGCTCCGTAGATTATTAGAATGGCGCGTCGCCCTCGACGGTAGTGCGATACATTTTTCGTCGCTGATCGGGGGGCGTGCCGGCGGCCAGATGCATCAGCGAGCGGTTATCCCAGAACACCAGATCATGCGGTTGCCAGCGATGGCGGTAAACATGCTCGGGCTGCACGCTATGTGCAAACAATTGCGCCAGCAGAACATGGCTTTCCTCTTCCGGGATGCCGACGATGCGGGTGGTGAAATGTTCGCTCACGAATAAGGCCTTGCGGCCGGTTTCTGGATGGGTGCGTACGATAGGCTGTGTCACCGGCTTGACCTCATCGATCTGGGCTTGCGTCAGGTTGGGACGCCACCGGCTGCGTTGCTGCATCTCGGCATATTTGGCCAAATAACTATGCTCGGCAGTCTTGCCATCGATGGCGTTTTTCAATGCCTGCGGCAGGGTATCCCACGCCAAATGCATATTGGCAAACAGCGTGTCGCCCCCTTCGGCAGGCAGCTCCTGCGCATGCAGCAGCGATCCCAGGCTCGGCAATGCTTTATACGAAAGATCGGAATGCCAGAAATGACCGGCATCGACCAGTCCGATCGGTTGTCCGTCTTCGATAATGTTTGAAACGATCAGCACTTCTGGATAGTGCTGCAATTGGAATTGACGCAATACATGGATTTGCAGCGGCCCGAAACGGCGGCTGAAATCGATTTGCTGCTGCGGCGTGATGCGCTGCTGCCGGAACACCACGACATGATGATCCAGATGCGCCTGATGGATGCGCCTGAAGTCGGCTTCCGGCAGCCGCTGCGATAAATCCAGGCCCAGTATTTCTGCGCCAAGCGGGCCGTTGAATGGCCGTATTTCGAGCTGGCGGGTGCGCGGCGCTGTTGTGACGACGTTGCTTGCGGCGATGTCGGATTTCGAAGTTATAACGGCCATGGGATTTTCCTGCTTATCTGGTATTTGCGATGTGGAATGGACGGGGCAGCAAAATCATTCTAGATAAGCCATGCCTTGAGACAAACGAATTAAATTACCTATGCATAGTCGGGAACCGCATAATGCTGCGCCGGCCCTAAGTAGCCTCGGCCCAATTCTGCTATATTGAATCGAAATTCGTTGCCGGTTTTTTATGAAATTCCAAATAGCCGGTTCCGGCCTGAAATCAAATAATGTGTTAGCCATTCATGAATACAGATCAACAAGATAATCGTTTTGAGTCCGAGTGGAATCTGGATTCCATCGTCAGCGAGCTCAGAGTATCGAGAGAAGTGACGCAGAAAATCCGTCACCAAGGAAATATCCGCGAGCTGCCCTCGCGGGCCGCGCTGGTCGAGGTGCTGGATGGTTTGTCGGCGGTGCTGTTTCCCACGCATTACGGTAAAACCAAACTAAGCGATGAGAGTATCGATTATTTTGTCGGTACCACATTGAATACCACGATCGGCATTTTGATCGAACAGGTACGGCGCAGCCTGCTTTTTACCGCCGATCATGTCGAGCAGGGCGATGCATCCTTGCAGCAGAAAGCGCATCAGATTACGCGCGATTTCGTCGCTACGCTGCCGTCGATCCGTGCTGTGCTGGTCAGCGATTTGCAGGCGGCATTCCACGGCGATCCCGCGGCAACCAGCATTTCCGAAGTGCTGCTCTGTTATCGCGGCACCACGGCGGTCATTTATCATCGGCTGGCGCACGAACTGTATCGTCTGGGCTCGCCTTTCCTGGCGCGGATGATTGCCGATATCGCGCATTCGCTTACAGGCATCGATATTCATCCTGCGGCCCAGATCGGCGATAGTTTTTTCATCGATCACGGCACCGGCGTCGTGATCGGCGAAACTTGCATCATCGGCCGCGGCGTGCGTCTTTATCAAGCGGTGACATTAGGTGCAAAACGCTTTCCTGCAGATCAAAACGGCGTGCTGATCAAAGGCCATGCACGGCATCCCGTGGTGGAAGACGACGTGGTGATTTATGCGGGCGCCACCATACTCGGCCGCATCACGATCGGCAAAGGCTCTACTATCGGCGGCAACGTCTGGCTGACGCAGAGCGTGCCGCCCGGCAGTACTGTATCGCAGGCACAGATGTGCAGCGATAATTAGAAGAAGAATCAGAAGCGCCGGCTTCAACCAGAATGCGTGCCGGCCGGCACGCATTCGCACCCCTGAATTAAATACCCCTCATTAGCATCGATATATGACAGCCGCATGAATTTTCAGGCGCGTGAAAATATATCCACGCAGATGCACACAGATCATTTTCATTCAACTTTCAAAGGCTAAACTACGCGCCGGTTGTCGGGCAAAGTCCGACAACATACTAGAACCGTTTTTATCAATCGGCCTTTTATTTGAAAGTTCAGTCCATGCGTAAACTTATTACTTCTTCGCTGATTTTATCGCTCCTCACTTGCAGTAGCGCCGTTCTGGCACGCGACGAACAGCCATTCATTACCGCCAAGGAAATCAATCTGAGCATGTTGTTGCCGCCGCCGCCGGCCAACGATTCGATGCAAACAAAAAAAGAGCTGGCCGAAATACTCACGCTGCAAGTGACTCGTACACCGGAGATGGAAGCACGTGCGAAGGCTGACGAAGCAGAAAATGTCTGGCGCTTTGCCGACGTGATGGGGCCGAAATTCAAGCCTGAACAGTTGCCGCTATTTACGAAATTTTTTGAACGGGTCGTCGATACGGAAGGCGCAGTGGTCGATCCCTACAAAGACATCTGGAAGCGCCCGCGTCCGCCTATGTATAGCGATCTGGTCAAGCCATCCGTCACAGTATCCCACTCCGGTTCTTATCCATCCGGGCATTCGACAGATGCCACTTTAATGGCCATCGTTTTATCGAATATGGTGCCGGAAAAACGCGCCGAAATCATGGCGCGCGCTGCCGACTATGCCAACAATCGTGTGGTCGGCGGTATTCATTTCCGCTCCGACATCGAGGCCGGCCGGATTACCGGCACGGTGATTGCCGACAGATTGCAAACACGTCCCGATTTCAATACAGCGTTTGACGCCGCCAAGATCGAATTGCGCGCTGCGCTGGGACTAGCGCCTATTCATAATTAATAATTAATTCAGGAGAGACGCTCACCCCGGAAGGGGCGGCATTCTTGAGGGGAGGGCGAAAGCCCTCCTTTTTTTATTGAACAAAACATTACGCATGCCCCTGAACTACTAGGGTGTTACCACACATTTATGGAAAGTTTTATTAAACAATTTTAACAAATTGTTGTGTCGCGTTTAACCAAAAACGGCATTTATGTCACGGAGCTGAAATATTTGATTCATAGACTCCTCAGCTCTTTCCACACTCGCTCACAGGGGTCTAAAAAATGCAGTCGTTTTTAAGCAATCGACGTTTCGGTCCAGCACTTCCGGCATGCTTCGCCATCTCTCTACTAGCCTTCTCAATTAATACGACTTTCGCAGCAGACGCCACCACCGCCACCGACCTCGGTACGGTCAGCGCCACCGGCGGCAGCGGCGCAGCAGCCCCGGCCCAAGGCACAGCGGCCAAGACGGCGATGTCGCAGAGTTCACTGGTGGCACGGCAAGCAGAATCGCAAGTCAGCGATGCATTCATCCGCAACGACGTCGCGCCAACTGCGGACTTCGCACAGATCGTCCAAGACACCCCAGGCCTGTTCAGCTTCAATGAGAACGGTCCCGGCATGGGCGACAATTCTCCCGTTTTCCGCGGCTACGCAAATGGCAACTACAACATGACATTTGACGGCATTCCTTTTAACGACACCAACGGCGTCAGCCAACATTCCTGGGTCTTTTTCCCCGCCCCGTTCGTCGGTGGCGCCGTGGTTGACCGCAGCCCGGGCCTGGCGTCGACCATTGGTCAGGCAACCTTCAATGGCTCGATCAATTTGTTGTCGCGTGTAATGAGCCCGACAGAGAGCACCAGCGTAAGCGGCTCGGTTGGTTCGTGGAATACCCATGTGGTCGGGGTAGAACATGAGACCGGTCAATTCGGTGAGAACGGCAATCAGAACTTGATGTTCACCGTGCAAAACATGACGACCGATGGCTATCAGACGGGCAATGACCAGCAGCGTAAAGACATGTCGTTCAAGTATACGAATGCACTGACCGACAATACAGTATTGACTGTGTTCGGTTCGTATCTCAATCTGCAAAACCACACACCGAACGCCCCCGGCCCTACCCGGGGAGAGATTGCGCAGTACGGCAACAACTACCTGTTGCAGAGTACAGACGCGACGCTGTCAAACTTCTACCGCTACAACTTCGACGATATCTCCACCAATTTCAATTACATTGGCCTCACGTCCAATCTGGGAAATGGCTGGAAGCTGGACGACAAGGTTTACTCCTATCGTTACTGGAACAAGCAGAATTATGCTGCTAACAATGCCACTGCTCCGATCACCCCGACCTCGGGCATCGACAAGCTGAATTCGTATCAAACCACCGGCAACCTGCTGCAAATGAGCCAAGACTCGTCCCTGGGCACCTTCCGTACCGGCCTCTGGACCGAATACGCAAGAAGCTACCGTTATCAGATCAAAGCGAATCCGATGACTTGGGCCGATGCCTCGCCTAACTTCGACGAAACCTACGATACGACTACAATCCAGCCGTATGCCGAAATGGAATTCGCTGTAACGGATCGATTGAAGATCACGCCGGGCCTCAAATACGCCAGCTACGAGCAGACGTTCAATCATCTGGCCGACAACGGCGGCGCCGTCGGCTCTCTGGGCGGCGCGCCAAGCGTCAACAATTCCGTCCATTATTCCGATTTCCTGCCTTCGCTCGACGTGCATTACATGTTGCAGCCGAAGTGGTCGGTTTACGGCCAGTACGGTACCGGCGACCTGATCCCGCCAACCACCGTTTTCGACGTGCCAAACGCAGCAGTTGCTAACGCGCCTAAACCGCAAAGTGCCAAGACAGTGCAATTCGGCACCGTCTGGAAATCCGACAAATACACGTTTGATGCTGACATCTACCACACCAAGCTTGACGGTGCTTATGTTGCGTCGCCGACGCTGGATGCGAGTGGCAATACCGTTTACTACTACGGCGGTACGCAGTACAGCAACGGTATCGAACTGGAAGGCAATATCGTACTGGGCGGCGGATTCAGCCTGTATGGAAACGCTACTCGTAGCTCGGTCAAAGACGACAATGGAAACTGGATTTCAGGTGCGCCGTCGGACACTGAAGTGCTGGGTCTGACTTACCAGCAAGGTCCATGGAATGTGTCGGGCTTCGCCCAACGCATCGGCAAAACCTACAACGATGGCATGGATGCCACCAACACCTATGTTGTGCATCAGGCGTTCACCATCGATCCGATCACCATGGTCAACTTGTTCGCAACCTATAAGTTTGACAAGTCGATCGGTTTTGCCAAGGGCGGCTCGATCCAATTCGGCGTGAACAATCTGTTCAACCAGGAGAAAATTTCCGCTATCGGTTCGGCCACACCTGGCAGTACGAGCGCCAATCCGAACTCGGAGGACCAGTTGATTCTGACTTCTGGACGCTTTGTTTCCACTACGCTGACGCTGAACTTCTAAGATCCAACCCAACGGGAGAGCCTCGCGCTCTCCCGTATCTTTCAAGTTAGGCTATTCAACTCAACGGGAGAGCGCTGCTCTCCCATACGCATTTTTAAAACATGAACATTTCACACTTACTCGATCTGGCCAACGACTCCGGCGGCACCTTATACCTGATGGCAGTGCTGCTGCTGGTCGCGCTGACCGTCATCATCGATCGCATGCGCTATCTGTCGAATATGCAAACGGGCGGCGAGCAATTGATCGCGCAGTTGAAACACACCGAACCGAAAATCGACTTTGCCGCGCTGCCGGACAATCTGGCGCGCTTGCCGCACGCCAGCCTGTTCAGCATCCTGCAGCAGGAACCCGCCAATGTGGACCGCGACACCTTTGCCGGCCATCTGGAAGAGGCGATCATGCACGAAGTACCGACCCTCGATCGCACGCTATGGGTGCTCGACACCGTGATCACGTTAGCACCGCTGCTGGGCTTGTTCGGCACCATCGTCGGCATGTTCAACGCATTTCACGTGCTGGGCGACGCGCAGAATAATGCTTCGCAAATCACCGGCGGCATCGCCGAAGCCCTGATCGCAACGGCTTCCGGCCTCTTCATCGCCATGATCGGCCTGACCTTCTTCAATGCCTTGCACACCCGCGTGCGCCTGGTGGTGCATCAACTGGAAACCATCAAAATCATGCTGGTCAATCGCCATGAGAATCTCAAAGCGACGCCT
>DATMOE010000010.1:0-3212 GCA_035568435.1 Herbaspirillum sp.
GACGTGGTTGCGGGAATTGGGCAATAACAACCCGGCTGTCACTGATACGCCCGCCGGTGCTCCCGGCGTTACGGCGCAGAGCGGTCTGTTCGATGCTGCGGCTGAAAACGCCGCACCCGCCGCCACTGCCACTACTACGGCCGCAGCGCTGCCGGCCTCCGTCTATGAAACCGTATCGACGCACGAGCAACTGGATGCCTGGCTTAAAAAAATCGACAGCGCTGCGCTGACCGCGCTCGACACCGAAACCACCGCGCTGAACGCGATGCAAGCCAGGCTGGTCGGCATTTCGCTGTGTTGCGAACCGGGGCTGGCGGCCTACATTCCAGTGGGACATCGCTCGCAGGAAGGCTTGACGCAACTGCCGGTCGATGCGGTGTTGGCCAAACTCAAGCCCTGGCTGGAAGACGCAACCAAGCCCAAGCTTGGCCAGCACATGAAATACGACAGCCACATTTTCGCCAATTACGACATTACGGTGCGCGGCGTGGCGCACGATACCTTGCTGCAATCGTATGTATTCGAATCGCACCGCACGCACGATATGGACAGCCTGGCCATGCGCCATCTGAACCGGCAAACCATCACTTACGCCGATGTCTGCGGCAAGGGCGCATCGCAAATCGGTTTCGATGAAGTCGGCATTGAACGCGCGACCGAATACGCGGCTGAAGATGCCGAGGTAACGATGCAATTGCATCTCGCGATGTGGCCGCAGATCGAACACAATCCGAAACTTCGCTATATCTACGAAAAGATTGAATTGCCGACTGCCGTGGTATTGCAAAAGATCGAGCGCAATGGCGTGCTGATCGATAGCGCTTTACTGGCGACCCAATCCGGCGAGCTCGGCCGCCGCATGCTGGAAATCGAGCAGGAGGCCTATGCGCTGGCGGGGCAGCCGTTCAATCTCGGATCGCCCAAGCAACTGGCCGAAATCCTGTTCGGCAAGATGCAACTGCCGGTGGTGAAAAAGACGCCTTCCGGCACGCCGTCAACCGACGAAGAAGTGCTGGCTAAACTGGCCGAGGATTATCCGCTGCCGAAGATTTTGCTCGATTACCGCGGCCTGTCGAAACTGAAATCGACCTATACCGATAAGCTGCCGAAGATGGTCGATCCGCGTACCGGCCGCGTCCATACCAATTATGCGCAGGCGGTGGCGGTCACTGGCCGCTTGGCGTCGAACGAGCCGAATCTGCAAAACATCCCGATCCGTACCGCCGAAGGCCGGCGCATCCGCGAGGCTTTCATTGCCGCGCCGGGCAATCTGATCGTTTCGGCCGATTATTCGCAGATCGAATTACGCATCATGGCCCACATATCGGGCGACGAAAACATGCTGCGCGCGTTTGCCGACGGCGAGGATATCCACCGCGCCACCGCTTCCGAAATCTTCGGCGCGGCTTTGACGGAGGTGAGCAGCGAACAACGGCGTTATGCCAAGGTCATCAACTTCGGTCTGATCTACGGCATGAGCGCTTTCGGTCTGGCTGGCAATCTGGGAATCGAACGATCGGCGGCGCAGATGTATATCGATAAATATTTCATGCGTTTCTCGGGCGTTAAGCAATTTATGGACAATACCCGGATCGAAGCCAAAGCCAACGGCTATGTCGAAACGGTGTTCGGGCGTCGCCTGTGGCTACCGGAAATCAATTCGCCGAACGGCCCGCGCCGTGCCGGCGCCGAGCGCGCTGCGATCAATGCGCCGATGCAAGGCACGGCGGCCGATCTTATCAAACTGGCAATGATAGCGGTGCAGGATTGGCTGGAAAAAGAGCAATTGGCATCCAAGATGATCATGCAAGTGCACGATGAATTGGTGCTTGAAGTGCCGCAAGCTGAACTGGCGCTGGTGCGTGAGCAATTGCCGGCGTTGATGGCGGGCGTGGCGCAGTTGAAAGTACCGCTGATTGCGGAAGTGGGGGAGGGGAAAAACTGGGATGAGGCGCATTGAACGGCGGTGCTGCGGATACCTTTTTAAACCCTTTAAGTTTTACCTGTAGCGGTGACCCTTCGACACGGCCTTCGGCCTGCTCAGGGCGAACGGGGGTTTTTAAAATTTTTACAAAAACCAGTTACGGTTTTCTTAAATTTTCACAAAACCCCGTTCGTCCTGAGTAGGTGCGAAGCGCCGTATCGAAGGATCGCCTCTGACTTTGAAATTTTAAAGAATGTAGTGTGACCCAACCAGGAGAACGACATGCAAAACAAAAAAGACGAAGTAGATAACCTGATCCCCAAAACCACTCTGTTCGACGACGGCGACCGTCGCAATTTCCTGAAAGTCGCGTTGGGAACCGGTTTTGCCGCAGCGGTGATGCCGGTGTCGGCGCAGACCATTCATACCGACACGGCCGGCCTGACCGCTGGCGAAGTCAAGATTAACGTCCATGGCTACGATGTGCGCGCCTATCGCGCACAGCCGGAAGGCAAAAAGGATTTGCCGGTAATTATTGTGATTTCCGAGATTTTCGGTGTCCACGAGCACATCGCCGATGTTGCGCGCCGTTGGGCCAAGCTCGGTTATCTGGCGATTGCGCCCGATCTGTTTGCGCGTCAGGGTGATCCTTCCAAGTACGAAAGCATCGCCGAATTACAGGCGCAATTGATCTCCAAGGTGCCGGATGCACAGGTGATCTCGGATCTCGACGGCGTCGTCGCCTGGGCCAAGGATCACGGCGGTAATCCAGCCAAAGTGGGCATCAGCGGTTTCTGCTGGGGCGGGCGTTTCGTGTGGCTGTATTCGGCGCACAATCCGAAGGTCAAGGCCGGCGTTGCGTGGTACGGCAAACTGGTGGGCGACAAGTCGGCGCTGCAGCCGGTGCAGCCGGTCGAGATCGCCACGACGCTGACCGTGCCGGTACTGGGGCTATACGGCGGCGCCGATAACGGCATCCCGGTGGACACGGTCGACCAGATGAAAGCGGCGCTGGCCAAGGGGCATAGCCATTCCGAAATCGTGATCTACCCGGGCGTCGGCCATGCGTTCAATGCCGATTACCGCCCGAGTTATGTCGAAGCGGCAGCCAAGGACGGCTGGCAACGCGGGGTGAGCTGGTTCAAGCAGCACGGCGTAAGTTAAAGCACGCCAAAACTCCATCGAAATCTTCCAAGGTTTGGATAACCTGGTGCTTAGGGTAGGCCCGAAAGAAAGACCTTGGTCATTTGCTGAACCTCGAAACGGGGCATGTCCAGGTGGTCGGCCC
>DATMOE010000011.1:0-4939 GCA_035568435.1 Herbaspirillum sp.
GGTTTCGATCAGGGCGAACTAGTCACCATTCCGTCGCTGCCAAATGTGGCCGACTGGGACGCATACGAGGCCGCTCGCCAAAAACTGATGCCGAACCTCTCGAGGCAAGAACCGGCAGCGCGTTATCGCATCGGCACAGCAGCATGACCTTCAGAAAGCATAAGCGATGAAAATCCTTGTTCTAGGCGCCGGCGCTACGGCTTCTGCCACAACGAGCTTGGGCATGTCGATGCCGTCAACTGACCGCGATTTAGTTCGTTACGCTGTGGTGTGGATGGTCGCGCAGGATGATATTGCCTGCAGCGACAGCGAAGTTCGGTATGGTGATCCTAAGGTCGAAGCTGCGACCTGCAATGATCATTGTTTTTCTCGAAATACATAGCCTGGTCGGCATGTTTGAGAAGCTGCGTCTCGTCATCGCCATGCTCGGGATAGAGTGCGATCCCGATACTCGGCCTGATGTTCAGGCTGTGGCCGCCTACGGTGAAGGGCTGATTTAGGACGCTGCGGATTTTTTCTACCACCAGCCCGACCTGTTCCGGCAATGAGATACATTGGAGCAGCACCACAAACTCGTCACCGCCGACGCGCGCGACCGTATCCGATTCGCGCATGCACTGCGTCAAGCGCTTGGCAACCTCTTGCAGCAATAGGTCTCCGACGTCATGACCCAGGGTATCGTTGACCTGTTTGAATTTGTCCAGATCGAGATAAAGCAAGGACAATCGCCCTTGCTCTCGCCGCGCCGTTGAAAGCGCGACTTTCAGGCGATCGCACAGGAATCCACGATTGGGGAGCGCTGTCAGTTGATCATACTGCGCCATGTGCTGCAGTCGAGCTTGCATTTGCTGACGCTCGATGGCGGTGGCAATCTGAGTCGAAACGAACTGCAGCAACTCCTGGTCCTTTTCGCTGTAGCACACGCCATCCAGATAGCTCTTGACCATCAGAACACCGATCAGGCCTTTGTGCGATTTGAGCGGGACACCTAGGCAGCAGAGCAAATTCGTATCGACGGCGATGCTCAACGCCTCTCGGCGAGCAGTCATCGTCTCAGGGGTCAGCAGCAGCGGCTGTCCGGTACGGATAATCTCTGCGTAGAGCGTCCCGGCGGCCGGTTTGGATGGTTCGGACGCCGGCTCGTATTCATCCACACGATATGGAAAACTCAGTTGGTCTTTTTCATCGTCATACAGCGTAACGGAAAAATTGTCTGCGCACAGTAGCGTGCCGACAATCTGATGAATGCGTTGAAACAGCGCAATCGGATCCTCGGCGGCGTACGCAGCTTCGGAAATGGAATAGAGCGCAGCCTGCATCGATTCGACTCGTTTGCGTTCGGTGATGTCACGCGCAACCCCGATCCGCAATTGATCAACTGGCGACCACCGCGTCGCCCACATGATGTGGACGACCTCCCCATCCTTGCGGATATAGCGATTCTCAAAATGCAGTTGGGGGTGCCCGGACATGATGTCGCGCACCGACTGCCGGGTCCGCTCGCGATCTTCTGGCGCCATCAGATCGAACATGTTCTTGCCGATCATTTCTTGCTGCGTGTACCCGAAAATGCGTTCGCACGCGGCACTAACAAAGACGATGCGGGCATCGGCATCGACCGCGAAGACGGCATCCATCAAGAGATCAATGAAGCTGGAAAACGGCTCGTTGGATTTCATCCCGCGCCACGCAATAAAAATACCGTCACGTTAATCATCATGATGCAAATGTATAGCATTGCGTATTGTAATAGCGGATCGGCGCTAGATTCACTCCACCGTAACCGACTTAGCCAAATTACGCGGCTTATCCACATCCGTGCCCCTCGCCAGCGCCGTGTGATAAGCCAGCAATTGCAACGGTACCACATGCAAAATCGGCGATAGCAATCCGTAATGCTCCGGCAGCCGGATCACATGAATTCCTTCGCTCGAATGGATGCGCGAATCCGAATCGGCAAACACATACAACTCGCCGCCGCGCGCGCGCACTTCTTGCATATTCGATTTCAGCTTTTCGATCAGCGTGTCGTTCGGCGCCACCGTCACCACCGGCATTTCCTTGGTCACCAGCGCCAGCGGGCCGTGCTTCAGTTCGCCGGCAGGATAGGCTTCGGCATGGATGTATGAAATTTCTTTCAGCTTCAAAGCGCCTTCCAGCGCAATCGGGTAGTGCAGGCCGCGTCCCAGGAACAGCGCATTTTCCTTGCGCGCAAAGGCATCGGCCCAGGCGATGATTTGCGGCTCCAGCGCCAGCACGCTTTGCAGCGCCGATGGCAAATGGCGCAGGTTTTTCAAATGCAGATGCTGGTCTTCGGCGCTGAGGCGATTGCGCAGTTTGGCCAGCGTCAATGTCAGCAGGAATAGCGCCGCCAGTTGCGTCGTAAATGCTTTGGTGGAAGCCACGCCGATTTCAACGCCGGCGCGGGTCAGGTACGACAATTCGGTTTCGCGCACCATCGCGGAACTGCCGACATTGCAGATCGCCAGCGAATGTTTGTGACCCAGTTCCTTGGCGTATTTCAATGCCGCCAGCGTGTCGGCGGTCTCGCCCGATTGCGAGATGACGACGACCAATGCATTCGGATTGACGGCCGGCGTGCGATAACGATATTCGCTGGCGATTTCGACGTTGGTCGGGATGCCGGCGACCGCTTCCAGCCAGTATTTGGCGGTCATGCCCGAATACAGGCTGGTGCCGCAAGCCAGAATCTGGATCGCGTCGATGTCCTTGAAAACTGCCTCGGCGTTGTCGCCGAACAATTCCGGCACGAAGCCTTCAACGCCTTCCAGCGTGTCGCTGATGGCGCGCGGCTGTTCGAAAATTTCCTTCTGCATGTAATGGCGGTACGGCCCCAGATCGATCGCGCCCGAATAGGCATGCACCGTCAGCACGGCGCGCTCGACCGGCGCGTCGTTGCCGTCGGTAATGTGGATGCTGTCCAGCCGGACGTCGACCACGTCGCCTTCCTCCAGATAGATGATCTGGTCGGTGGTGCCGGCCAGCGCCATGGCGTCCGAGGCCAGGAAGTTTTCGCCGTTGCCGATGCCCACGATCAGCGGGCAGCCCAGTCGCGCGCCGATCAGTCGGTGCGGTTCGTCGCGGCAAAATACCGCCAGCGCAAAGGCGCCGGTCAGACGTTTTACCGCTTTCTGCATGGTGCGCAGCAGGTCGCCGTCGTACAGATGGTTGACCAGATGGGCCACCACTTCGGTGTCGGTTTGCGATTCGAAGCGATAGCCCAGCGCGATCAGTTCAGTGCGGATTTCTTCGTAGTTTTCGATGATGCCGTTATGCACCAGCGCAATGCGCGGCGTGCCGCTGGCGTCCGGCGAGAAATGCGGATGGGCATTGTTGGTGGCTGGCGCGCCGTGCGTGGCCCAGCGCGTGTGCGCGATGCCGGTGGCGCCCGCAAAGTGGCTGGCCTCGACCTGCGCTTGCAGCTCGGTCACACGGGCCACGCTGCGCGCGCGCTTTAAGCCACCGTTCGGGTCGCCGTCGTGCACCGCGACGCCGCAGGAATCATAGCCGCGATATTCGAGCCGCTTCAAACCTTCGAGCATGATGGGAACAATGTTGCGTTGCGCTACTGCACCGACGATACCGCACATGGAGAGATCCTATTTCTATGTTGATTGCTTGGTTTTGACCGGGCGTTCCCAGCCTTCAAAGGTGATTTGCTTGGCGCGCGAAAGGGTCAGCTTGCCGGCCGGCGCATCTTTGGTCAGGGTGGTGCCGGCGCCGATGGTAGCGCCCGCGCCGACGCGCACCGGCGCGATCAATTGGGTGGCGCTGCCGATAAAGACATCGTCTTCGATGACGGTGCGCAATTTGTTGACGCCGTCGTAGTTGCAGGTAATGGTGCCGGCGCCGATGTTGACGCGGGTGCCGACTTCGCTGTCGCCGACATAGGTCAGATGATTGGCTTTGCTGTGCGCGGCGATGGTGCTGTTTTTGACTTCGACGAAATTGCCGATGTGGACGTCTTCGGCCAATACAGTGCCGGGGCGCAGGCGGGCGTAAGGGCCGATTTGCCCGGCCGCGCCGACGGTTGCGTCGTCGATATGGCAAAAGGGTTTGATTTGCGCCGCTGCGCCGATACGGGCGTTTTTGATGACGCAATGCGCGCCGATGACGACGCCATCGGCCAGCTCAACCGTGCCTTCGAAGACGCAGCCGATATCGATGCTGACGTCGCGCCCGCAACGCAGCGTGCCGCGAATATCGATGCGGGATGGGTCGAGCAGGGTCACGCCTTGTTCCAGCAATGCCTGCGCCAGCGTGCGCTGATGCAGCCGTTCCAGTTCGGCCAGTTGGGTTTTGCTGTTCACGCCCAGCGTTTCGGCCAGGGTATCTGGATGGGCTGCTACCACCGGCACGCCGTCGGCGACTGCGCGCGCGACGATATCGGTCAGGTAGTACTCGCCTTGCGCGTTCTGATTGGACAGTGTGGCCAGCCAGCGGCGTAATTGCGGCGTTGGCACGACCATGATGCCGGTATTTATCTCTGAAATGGCGTTTTCGGCGGCGTTGGCATCTTTTTGTTCGACGATGCGAACAATTTTGCCATTTTCGCGCACGATGCGGCCGTAGCCGCTGGGGTCTGCCATGTCAATGGTCAGAATCCCCAGTTTGTCGTTGCCGGCGATCTTGAGCAGGCGCTGCAAGGTGGTGGCGCGGGTCAGCGGCACGTCGCCATAGAGGATCAAGGTTGGTACGGCATCGTCCAGATGCGGCAGCCCCTGCATGACGGCATGGCCGGTGCCGAGTTGCGGTTCTTGCAGCGCAAAGGCCAGATCTGGCGCGGCCAGCAGAGAAGGTACGGCATCGCCGCCGTGGCCATACACCACGCATAGCCGCGATGGCGACAGGGCGCGTGCGGTGTCGACGACGTGCGATAAAAGGGGTTTTCCCGCCAAGGGATGCAAGACTTTCGGCA
>DATMOE010000012.1:0-6967 GCA_035568435.1 Herbaspirillum sp.
AACTCAAAGCCACCGCATTGCGCGCACAGGGATAAGCTCGCAATCAGCCCGACATATTCCCTCGGTACGCCGCGATGCGGCTACTCAGGGCGGGCTGTGGCGGATGGTTGTGCGCAGTGAGGTAAAGAAGGGAGGGGCCGCAGGCCCCGGAATGACACGAACGGAGTACAACCCTCCACCACAGCCCGCCCCGAGTAGCCGCATCGCGGCGTACCGAGGGCGCTAAGCACGTAGCGTATCGAGGGGTTTACAGTTTGGCAGCAATCAATTTCGCCAAACTCTGCACGCCTTCGCGTATCTTCTCCGGCGGCACAGTCACAAAACTCAAACGCAAGGTATTCGATTGCGGATTATCCGCATAGAACGGTGCGCCCGGCACAAACGCAACTTTCTGCGCCACCGCTTCGGCCAGCAATTGCATCGTATCGATATGCGCCGGCACGGTAACCCAGATAAACATGCCGCCTTCAGGGCGCGTCCAACTAGTGCCGACGGGGAAATACGCTTGCAAGGCATTAAGCATGACCTGGCATTGATCCGAATACAGTTGACGAATGGTCGGAATATGCTCTTTCAGGAAACCATCCTTCACCGCTTCGTACACCACCATCTGCGTCAATTGCGCGGTATGTAAATCGGCCGCCTGCTTGGCCTGCTCCAGCTTTTGAATCAAGGACGTCGGCGCCACCACGTAACCGAGCCGGATGCCGGGCGTCAGCACTTTCGAGAACGATCCCATGTAAATGACACCGCCTGGATTCATCGTCAGCATTTTCGGCAGCGGCTCGCCGTTATAGCTCAACGCGCCGTAAGGATCGTCCTCAATCAGCGGCAAGCCCAGACGGGCACAGGTTTCAAGCAATTGATAACGGCGCTGCAGCGACAGCGTGCGCCCGGTCGGATTCTGAAAATTCGGCAACGAATACAACAAGCGCGCACCCTCTGCGATCGGCGCGATTTCCTCTGGAATCAAGCCGCCCTCGTCGCCCGGTATCGAAGTGAATTCCGGCCCGTAGACCGAAAACGCCTGCAATGCGCCCAAATAACTCGGTGTTTCGACCAATACCTTGCTGCCTTCATCGATCAATACTTTACCCAGCAAATCCAGCGCCTGCTGCGAACCGGACACCATCAACACTTGTTCCGGCAAAATGCGCGCGCCATTGATCGACAATGAATCGGCGACCCAGGCACGCAACGGCGCATAGCCATCCGACGGTCCGTATTGCAACGCAACCTTGCCCTCTTGCGACAACACCTTATCGTAAGCAGCGCGCATTTTTTCTACCGGGAATGTCGCAGGCGACGGCAAGCCGCCGGCAAACGAAATAATTTCCGGCTGCATCGTGATTTTCAGGATTTCACGAATCGCCGAACTTTTCAGCCGCTCGGCGCGTTGTGCGAATTGCCATTGCATGGGATTGGGATTTTCGATTTTCATTTTTCTTGCTTGCAGTTACTTGTCATTGCCTACGTTACTTGATTACTTGATTACTTGATTTCCACGATCATTTCGATTTCAACACAAGCGCCCAGAGGCAACTGCGCAACACCGAAAGCAGAACGGGCATGCTTGCCGCGTTCGCCAAACACCTCGACCAGCAATTCGGAGGCGCCATTGGTGACCAGATGCTGTTCGGTAAAATCGCCGGTCGAATTGACCAGGCTCATCACTTTGACGATGCGCTGCACGCGCTCCAGATCGCCGCCGCATGCCGCCTGCAAAGTCGCCAGCAAGTCGATGGCGACGCTGCGCGCGGCCAGTTTGCCGTCTTCGGTCGAGATATTCTTACCCAATTGCCCGACCCAGACCGCGCCATCTTTCTTGGCGATATGGCCCGACAAAAATACCGTATTACCGGTTTGTGCCGACATAACGTAAGCGGCCGCGGGTGCAGCCGATGGCGGCAATTCGATATTCAGCGATTTCAGTTTTGAATAGACAGACATACATACTCCAGATGATCGTTGAGGTGAGTTAACGCGGGGAATTTTCGAATCCGCAATTATATCGATGTTTACAGACGGCTGACGCCGATCTCCAGCCCCGCCGGTAATTTACTGCCGCCGGCTTTATGCACCTTGGCGCGCCGCCCCAAACCGACCACCGCAATCACCGCTGCCGCAAACACCAGATTACTGAGCCGCAAGCGGTCGCCGGTCAACAACGCCGCGCCCAGCAAGGTCAGAAACGGCTGCAACAACTGCATCTGCGCAACACGCGCAATCCCGCCCATGGCCAAGCCTTTGTACCAAAAGAAAAAACCGATCAGCATCGAAAACAGCGACACATAGCCGAAACCGATCCACGCCAGCGGCGGCACAGACAAATCGGCGCCGCTATGCCAACCCAGCCATAACGACAACGGCAGCGAGACCGGCAGACACAACATCAAAGCCCAGGCGATCGCCTGCGGCCCACCCATGACTTGCGCCAGACGGCCACCCTCTGCATAGCCGATGGCCGCCAGCACGACTGCCACAAACAGCGCCAGATCGGCCATCTGAAAACTACCGCCGCCCTCGCGCAGCGCAAAACCGATCACCAGCGCGCTGCCACTCATCGCTGCCACCCAGAACCAGCACGAAGGCCGCTCGCCGAAACGCAGCGCCCCTACCAATGCCGTCGCCAACGGCAGTAAGCCCAACACAATCGCGCCATGCGAGGCCGGCGCCGAATGCATGGCAATCGATGAAAACACCGGAAAACCGAATCCCACGCTGAGCCCGATAATGGCCAGCGGCCACCATTGCCCCCTGCTCGGCAAAGGCGCCTTTAAATACCAAAGCACCGCGGGCGACAGCAAGCCTGCCAGCGCGCCGCGTCCGAATCCGACAAACAACGGATCCAGCCCTTGCACCGCCATGTGCGTAAACGGCAAGGTAAGACTGAATATCGCCACACCGGCAAAGCCGTACCACATACCCTTGATTTCTTGCTTCATCGCATTCCCTGGCTCATTTGATCAACCCGTTGCAGGCTGAACTTCGAGGCTCATGTTAAGCGACACAAACGATACAGTACCGGTACAATTAGCCAAATAATCACTTACATTGTCACGGTAAAATGACCAATACAAATAAACCCAGTACCGCCTCGGCTGCGCTGCGCCAATCGCCGCCCTTGCTATCACGCGAGGGCGGCGATTCATTGGTTCAGCAAATTGTGCGCACGGTACAGTCGCGCATCGACGACAAGCTGTTGCGCACCGGCGCCCGTATGCCGTCGATCCGGCAATTTGCCGATTCGCACAGCGTCTCGCGGTTTACGGTGGTGGAAGCCTACGACCGTCTGGTCGCCAAGGGTTTTTTGGAATCGCGCCGTGGCTCCGGCTTTTATGTGCGCGAACGCTCACCGGTGGGCGAGGCATCCAATAAAGAAACGCAGCGCGGCGCGCCGCAGCAAGTGGACGTGGTCTGGCTGATACGCAATATGTTTCGCCAGATGCCGGCGCAAAAAATGCCGGGTGGCGGCCTGTTGCCATCGGACTGGCTGGATGGCGACCTGATCGCCAACAGCTTGCGCGCTATCGGCCGCCAGAATCAATCCCTGCTGCTGGGTTACGGCACGCCGCAAGGCTTCCTGCCGCTACGCCAGCAACTGCAATTGAAGCTGGCCGAACTGGAAATTGCCGCCCTCCCCGAGCAAATCCTGACGACTGCGGGCGTCACGCAGGCTCTGGACATCGTCGCCCGCCATTTCCTGCAACCGGGGGATGTCATTTTTGTCGACGATCCGGCCTGGTTTTTAATGTTCGCCTCCTTTGCGGCACTCGGCGCCAGAATCGTCGGCATTCCACGCCTGGCCGACGGCCCCGACATCGCCAAACTGGCCGAACTGGCTGCCCTGCACAAGCCCAAGCTGTATGTCATCAATTCGGTATTGCACAACCCGACCTCGACTTCGCTATCGGCGGCCAAGGCGTTTCAGATACTGCGCCTCGCCGAAGAGCACGACTTCACGATTGTGGAAGACGATATTTATTGCGACATGCACCCGGGCGCCGCCGTGCAGCCCGCCACCCGCATTGCGGCGCTGGATCAGCTCAAGCGCGTCATCTATCTGGGCGGTTTTTCCAAAACGCTATCGGCCAATCTGCGGGTCGGCTTCATCGCAACCTCCATCGAACTGGCGCGCCATCTGGCCGACCGCAAGATGCTATCGACACTGACTACCAGCGAAATTGGGGAACGGGTGGTTTATAAAATCTTGTCGGAAGGCCATTACCGCAAACATGTGGAACGTCTGCGCAGCCGCCTCAACAGCGCGCGCGACAAGACTGTGCGCCAGTTGGAACGGGCCGGGCTGGATGCCGGCATCGCCACCCCGGCCGGTATGTTTCTATGGATCGATACCGCCCGCGACACCAATGTATTGGCAGAAGAAGCCATGGAAGAAGGCTTTCTGCTGGCGCCGGGCAGCCTGTTTTCGCCGAATCAACTGCCATCGACCAAGATGCGGGTCAATGTGACGAGCATGGGCGATCCGGGGATTTGGCGGTTTTTGGAACAGGAATTGGGTTGATGGCGCGTTGAACGCATCGGCTGCTTGAAAACTGGCCGAGTCAGCCCCATTTCGTTAGAATGCGCGCAGCTAGTTATAGTTGGTGTCAGACACCTCAGGCTACGCGCAGCATCCATGAATCCCGCTCCATGATTAATACGCAATACATAACGAGGCAAAAATGACAGTTTCCGAACAGCAACCAACAACAGATGCAAAGCAAACCCTGGGTTTTCAGGCAGAAGTAAAACAATTGCTGCAACTGATGATCCATTCCCTGTATTCGAACAAAGAGATTTTCCTGCGCGAACTGATTTCCAACGCCTCCGATGCCGCCGATAAATTGCGCTTCGAAGCGATCAACAACGACGCGCTCTTTGAGAACGACCCGGAACTGAAAATCACCGTCGCCTTCGACAAAACTGCCCGCACCATCACCATTTCCGACAACGGCATCGGCATGAGCCGCGACGATGCGATCGCGCATCTGGGCACCATCGCCAAATCCGGCACGCGGGAATTTTTCTCCAAATTGTCTGGCGACCAGCAAAAAGATGCGGCGCTGATCGGCCAGTTCGGTGTCGGCTTCTATTCCGCCTTCATCATCGCCGACCGCATTACCGTTGAAAGCCGCCGCGCCGGCGCACCAGCCGCAGAAGGCGTGCGCTGGGAATCCGAAGGCGCCGGCGACTTCACCGTCGAAGCCATCGTCAAAGCCGGCCGCGGCACCGACATCACACTGCATTTGCGCGAAGGCGAAGACGAATACCTGTCGTCATGGAAATTGAAATCCATCATCCGCAAATACTCGGACCACATTTCGCTGCCGATCCGCATGCAGAAAGAAGATTGGGACGAAGAGAAAAAAGAAACCGTCATCAGCGACGAATTCGAAACCGTCAATCAAGCCAGCGCTCTGTGGGCGCGCAACAAGTCCGAGATCACACCGGAGCAATACGTCGAATTCTACAAACACGTTTCACACGCTTTCGAAGCCCCGCTGACCTACACCCATAACCGTGTCGAAGGCCGCAGCGAATACACCCAATTGCTGTACATACCGGCACGCGCCCCGTTCGATCTATGGGATCGCAACAAACGCGGCGGCATCAAGCTGTATGTCAAACGTGTTTTCATCATGGACGATGCCGAGCAATTAATGCCGGTGTACCTGCGTTTCGTAAAGGGCGTGATCGACTCCAGCGATCTGCCGCTGAACGTTTCGCGTGAGATCCTGCAAGAATCACGCGACGTCAAAGTGATCCGCGAAGGTTCGACCAAACGTGTATTGAGCCTGCTGGAAGAACTGGCCAATAGCGACGAAGCGGAGCAAAAAGAAAAATACGCGAACTTCTGGAAAGAATTCGGCCAAGTACTCAAGGAAGGCATCGGCGAAGATACCGGCAACAAAGAGCGCATCGCCAAGCTGCTGCGCTTTGCTTCCACCCATAACGACAGCGATGCGCAAACCGTTTCATTGGCCGATTATGTTGCGCGCATGAAGGAAGGACAGAGCAAGATTTACTACGTCACCGGCGAAAGCTACCAAGCCGCGAAAAACAGTCCGCATCTGGAAATTTTCCGCAAAAAAGGCGTGGAAGTATTGCTGCTGACAGACCGTGTCGACGAATGGATGCTGTCCTTCATGCAAGACTTCGAAGGCAAGGAACTGGCATCGGTCGCCAAGGGCGATCTCGATCTGGGCACACTGGAAAACGAAGAAGAGAAAAAACAGCACGAAGAAACCGAAACGCACTTCAAGGATCTGGTTGAAAAGATCAAGACAGCACTGGCCGACAAAGCCAAGGATGTCCGCGTGACCTTCCGCCTGACGGATTCGCCGGCCTGCCTGGTAGCGGACGACAATGAACTATCCGGCAACCTGATGCGCATGCTCAAGGCCGCCGGCCAGGACGCACCGGAATCGAAACCGATTCTGGAAATCAACCCGGATCATCCGCTGGTGCAACGTCTGCAATATGAAGAAGCCAAATTCAACGACTGGGCGCATATCCTGTTCGATCAGGCTTTGCTGGCTGAAGGCGGCGCGTTGAGCGATCCGGCTGGTTTTGTGAAGCGGCTTAATGAGATGTTGCTGGGGATGGCTGGGAAGTAAGATTCAGGTAATTGAATTAGTAAGGAAACGGGACGCAAAATGCGTCCCGTTTTATTTTGGTTCTTCAGAGTTTTGTGTGGGTGCTTTAAAAACCCTTTAAGTTTTACCTGTGGTAGTGCCCCTTCGACACGGCCTGCGGCCTGCTCAGGGCGAACGGGATTTTGGTGAGAATTTTAAAGAAAAACCGTTCGCCCTGAGCAGGCCGCAGGCCGTGTCGAAGGGTCACCTCAAAAGGCAAAATTCAAAGAATACTCACAGAAAACCCTGATGAACCTCTATTTGGTATCGATTTTTTTTGCGCGCGGATGAGCTGCATCGTAGACCTGCGCCAGTCGCTGGAAGTCCAG
>DATMOE010000013.1:0-2494 GCA_035568435.1 Herbaspirillum sp.
CCGGTTTTGCCGTCACGCGCAGTGCCACGCGCGGCCTGGACCACGGCGCTTGGGTGCCGCTGCGCCTGATGTATCCAGATGCCGATATTCCAGTCGCACAAATTTCACTGATTCGCGGCGGCACACCAGCGCAGCACGAACAAATGGGCCGGGCCTTGAGCGCACTGCGCGAAGAAGGCATATTGATCATCGGGTCCGGCTCCATGACGCACAATCTCTATGAAGTCCGCCGTGGCGGCGGCGACCTCGAAGTTCCATCATGGGTCAGCGAATTCGGCAACTGGATCAAAGACCGGCTTGAACGCAATGAGCACGATCTGCTGATCGATTATCGCGCCAAGGCCCCGTTCGCGGAACGCAATCATCCCAGCGAGGAACATCTGCTGCCGCTTTTTGTCGCCATGGGTGCGGCCGGCGCAGCGCCAAAGGCGCAATTGCTGCATACAAGTTACGAATACGGTGTACTGGCGATGGATATGTTCGCCTTCTCATAGCGCTGCAATGCGCGGCCTCTACGTAGGTTTTGCGTGTTAGCACGTAAGTAGTAAAGCTCGCCGCACCCTAAAATCTTTCTGTATATTGCCATTAAGAAAATTAAATAAAGCATCTGTACTTCTAATTTAATGTACAGCCTCTTTCAAGAGGGCATTAGGGGACGTCAATGAAACTCAATAATTTGCGTGTCGGCATTCGGCTCGGCGGCGGTTTTGCGGTCATTCTGCTGCTGCTCGCATTGATGCTGGCGGGCGCCATCTGGCGTCTCCATAGCACTTCCGAGGCCATGCGCGTAATGATGGCGACCCCCCTTACAAAAGAACGTTTAACCGAAGAATGGTTTCGCAGCGTCGCCGCTGGCCTGACCCGCGCCAAGGCAGTCGCCAAGAGTTCAGACGCCAGTCTGGAAGCGATGTTCGCCAATGAGGGCAAGGAGACCAATCCACGCGGCGGCAACGCGAATATTTCCAAAGACATACAAAAGCTGGGAATGGCGCCGGAAGAGCAGAAATTGTTCGAAGCGGTGAATCAAAACCGGGATATCTATACCAAGGCCCGCGACAAACTGATGGCTGCCAAGCGTGCCGGCAATGCCGACGAGGCCACGCGAATTTTCGATACCGATTTCGCGCAGATACCACCGCGCTACATGGGTAGCCTGCAAGCATTCCTGGACTATCAACGCAAGGAAATCGACAAAACCGCACAGGCCATCCAAGATAGCTCAAGCAAGAGTACGACGCTGCTGTTATGGCTCGGCGGGATCACGCTACTGCTGGGCGCCTTGTTTGCCCGCATGCTGACGCGCTCCATTACCTTGCCGCTGAGCCAGGCGGTTGACATGGCGGAGAGCGTGGCCAGCGGCGATCTGACCCGGCATATCGAGGTAACGCGCACAGACGAGACCGGTCAATTGCTGCAGGCATTGAAACATATGAATGACAATCTGGTGCAAATCGTCGGCGACGTGCGCGCCGGCACGCAAACCATTGCCACCGCTTCCAGCGAAATCGCCAGCGGCAATCTGGATCTGTCCAGCCGCACCGAAGAACAAGCCAGTTCTCTGGAACAAACCGCGGCCTCGATGGAAGAGCTGACGTCAACCGTCAAACAAAATGCCGAGAATGCCCGGCAAGCCAATCAACTGGCAATTTCCGCTTCCGAAGTCGCGGTCAAAGGCGGCACGGTGGTGTCAAAAGTGGTCGATACCATGGGCTCGATCAATGACTCGGCGAAGAAGATTGTCGACATCATCGGCGTCATCGACGGCATTGCTTTCCAGACTAACATCCTGGCGCTGAATGCCGCCGTGGAAGCGGCGCGCGCCGGCGAACAAGGCCGCGGCTTCGCCGTGGTTGCCAGCGAAGTACGCAGCCTGGCGCAACGCTCGGCCGCTGCCGCCAAAGAAATCAAGGCCCTGATCGACGACTCGGTACACAAGGTGGATACCGGCACCAAGCTAGTAGATCAGGCCGGCGCTACCATGCAGGAAATTGTGACGAGCGTGAAACACGTGACCGACATCATGAGCGAGATCACTGCCGCAAGCCAGGAACAGACATCCGGGATCGAGCAGGTCAATCAAGCCATTACACAAATGGATCTCGTGACGCAGCAAAATGCAGCGCTGGTCGAAGAAGCGGCTGCGGCATCGGACGCCATGCAACAGCAAGCTGCCGCCCTGGCGCAAGCCATCAGCGTTTTCAAACTGCACAGCGATCAAACAACGCAAATCACTGCACCAGCCGCTTCCAGGAGCATCAACCCGGCGCTGACGATCGGCGACTCTCTACACCAACTTCAACACCAAGCTGCTGCGTTGGCATTGAAGTGATGTAATCGGTACCGGCAGGCTAGACGCCTGCCTTCAGCGCCATCATCGAGGGCGTCACATCGATCATCCGGCCCGACTCGCTAGCCGCTTGCAGGCGATCCGTCTTGAACACGCCGACAGCCTGGTTCAAATGATCGGCTTGATCCTGCAAGGCCTGCACTTCAT
>DATMOE010000014.1:0-5422 GCA_035568435.1 Herbaspirillum sp.
TGCTGCGTTGCATACCGATCCGCAGAAAAGACGCCTGGATGATCGCTCTGCCATTTCTTAGTGTTGCGCTGCTGCTGGCAGTCGGCGAATGGTATCAGGGCGGCTACACCGACAGCATGCTCGGCCGGCTTTACGTCAGCGGCCAGACGATGATGGATATGAACCTGGGCATGATCTTCGGCCTGGACGGGTTCAATGTCGCCTATGGCGATATGGGCTATCCGACCTTGCTCACGCATTGGGGCGCACTGCTGTGCATTTTCCTGTGGATCGCTTTCTGGATGCTCAAGATGGAGGATGAACGCGGCGATCGTTTCCGCAGCTATACCACTTTATATATGTCGCTGATTTTATGCGTCAGCGGCACCTCTTTATTTGCATTGAAAACCGCCGGTGTGCTGTGGTTTCTGGTGGGCTGCTTTGCCGGTCATAAGCGCGATGCTGCGCTTGCGCCTCGAAAGGAAGCAAAAAATGCCTATTAAGGTTACGCATATCGTGCGTCAGTATTCGCCCTCCATGGGCGGCATGGAAGATGTGGTGCAGAACATCGCCCGGCAGCAGCGCGAACATGATCAATTCCCGCGCATCGTCACGCTGAATCGGCTGTTCAGAAACTCGGCTGAATTTTTGGAGCCGGAAGCGTTGATCGATGGCGTCGGCGTCATGCGTTTATCGTTTCACGGCACCAGCAGATATCCGCTGTGTCCGCAGGTATTGCAATATATCGGCGATGCCGATGTGATTCATGTACATGGCGTCGATTTCTTTTTCGATTATCTGGCCGCTACCAAATGGCTGCATCGGCGGCCGTTGGTGGCTTCGACCCATGGCGGATTTTTCCATACAACGTTTGCCTCGCGGCTCAAGAAGCTTTACTTCAATACGGTGACCCGCGCGTCCTGCATGGCGTATGACAAAATCATCGCCACCAGCGAGAACGACGGCGCCATTTTCCGCAATATCGTCAAAGCGCCGAAACTTGAGGTGATCGAAAACGGCGTCAATGTGGAAAAGTACCGCGGCTTGTCGTCGACTACGCCGACACCCACGCTGATCTATTTCGGTCGCTGGTCCGTCAATAAAGGCTTGCTGGAGACCATCGCGCTGTTCAAGCAATTGCACGCCCGGCAAGCGGATTGGAAACTGATCATCGCCGGCCGGGAATACGATCACAGCGCCGCCGAATTTCACGCGCTGATCAAGGATCAGCCGTTTGGCGCGGCGGTGCAGATCGTGCCGAATCCTTCCGATCAGGCATTGGCGGCATTGATCGGACAAGCCAGTTATTTTATTTGCCTGTCGCGGCATGAAGGTTTCGGCATTGCGCCGATTGAAGCGATGAGCGCCGGACTGACGCCGGTACTGAGCGACATCCCGCCGTTTCGCAGCCTGATCGAACAGTCCGACATGGGCTTATTGCTCACAGCCACAGCAGAAGGGATGGCAGAGAATGTCGATCATTTGCTGAAATTGCATGCCGGGGCGCAATCGGCATATCTGCAACGGCGGGTGCAGGCGCAGCAGTTTTCCGATCGGTATAACTGGCGGCACATTGCAACTAGATACATGGATGTGTACCAAGCGTTGGCGTCGAGCCGATCGAACCGATAACGATTCCGGTGCCGGCCATGAGCGATACGCGAAACCACAGCAAAATCGATGCGATCACAGGTCTGCGTGGACTGGCGGCGTTATTGGTGGTCTACGCGCATTCGGTGCACTGGTTTGCGTTGCCGCTTGCGAGTAATTGTACCGGTGAAATTGGCGTGTCCGTTTTCTTTGCGTTAAGCGGCTTTCTGATGGCTTATCTGTACATCGGAAAAGATTTCTCGGCCTTGAGCGTGACCGGCTATGCGGTGCATCGGTTTTCCAGAATTGCGCCGGCGTATCTCTTCATCGTGTTGCTGTCTTTTATTATTCACACAGCGTTCTATCCAGATTTCACCTATGCAATTTCGGAAACAAACATCCTGCGCCACATTCTTTTCTCCGGCAATGTATCGGTGTTCTGGAGCATTACGCCGGAGGTGGAATTCTATTTTCTGTTTGTTGTGGTATGGGCTGCGACCAGCCGTTATCTGATGCGCTCCGATATAACAGGATTGGTTTTACTGACGTTGGGCTGTCTGATTTTAATGGCGTATCGGGATGCGCTCCCGGGCACGTTTGTCGGCGCGAAACTGCATTACTTTTTATTCGGCGTCATCGCCGGCGTTATCCGTTCGAAAATTGGCGCGCAACAATCGCATGTCAAATCGCTCAATTTTCTGCACGCTTTTTTGGTCGCAGCGATGGTGTTGGGCGCGGTCGTGGTATTGACGGGACATGGATCGGTAATCCTTCCTTTTGCAGATAATGAAGCGTTTTACAGCAGCTTGCTGACCGCCGTATTTGGCGCATTTGTGGTCTTCCTTTTTTCATTTTCTTCCACGGTGGGAAATTTTTTCTTTGCGAACAGGGCGATCATTCTTTGCGGCGAGTGCAGTTTTTCGATTTATTTGTTGCATCAGCCGATCATTTTTTTCTTTCACAAATATTTGCCGCAGCCGCTGCCGCCGATTTATCTGGTGCCGTTCCTCGCGCTGGTCTTCGCTTTGTCATGGCTCAATTATCGCTGGATTGAACGGCCGGGCGCGCGTTTGATCAAATCGATCGGTCGTGTATTCGAGCAGAAATTCGTGTCGGCGCAGCCGGCGGCCACTAGTGTGCAAATAATAGAAAGCGAGCTCAGATGATGTGGAATTTATTTTCTGGAATGGGCCGGCGGCTGTTGCGGCGGGCAGGGTTCGCAGCAGTTGCGCTGGCAGGTTTGCTGTCTGCTCAGTTGGCCGCGGCCGGTTGTCTGGATACCAAGCCGCTGGTCGGCGTCAATTTGAGCGGTGCGGAATTCGCTCCCGACAAATTGCCGGGGACGATTTTCAAGGATTACATGTATCCCGATGCGGCCGATATGCGCCATTTTCAAGCGCAGGGCATGAATACGTTTCGCTTGCCGTTTCTGTGGGAGCGCATTCAGCCGCAATTATTCGGCGCGCTCGATGCGGCCGAGTTGAAACGGATTAGCGATACCGTCGCGGCGGCCCGTTCGATGAATGTTTGCGTGATTCTCGATGTGCATAATTTCGGCCAATACCGCGGCAAACCGATCGGTTCGCCTGAAGTTTCGCGCGCGGCCTTAAGCGATCTGTGGCTGCGCCTGCTGGCGGCGTTTCCAGATCCTGCCAATACCGCATTCGGCTTGATGAATGAACCGTCGCAAATGTCGGTGGCCGATTGGGCCGCCACGGCGCAGCAGACGCTGGATGCATTACGCAAAAATGGCGCGAAACAATTGATCCTGGTGCCGGGCGGCGGTTGGAGCGGCGCGCATTCCTGGCATGCGAAAGATCGCGGCGTCTCGAATGCCGAGGCATTCCAGAACTTTCACGACCCCGCAAATAATTATCTGATCGAGGTGCATCAGTACGCCGACGGGAATTACTCCGGCACCGGCAGCAACTGTGTCGATCCGGCGCGCCTGAGTACGGTCATGAACGATATGACGCAATGGGCGCATGCGACTAAGCAGCGCCTGTTCCTGGGCGAATTCGGCGTGACGGTGAACGATCAATGTCTGCGCGATCTGACGGCGATTGTGAATGGCATGAAGGGCGAGCCGGCTTGGGGCGGCTGGACTTATTGGGCCGCCGGCAAATGGCTGGCCGCTTATCCGTTGAGCATTCAGCCGGAGCAGGGCACCGGGGCCGATAAGCCGCAAATGGCGATTTTGAAAAACGGCATTGGCACGGTGCGGTAACAAACGAAGAAGGAAATCCATTATGAAATTTTCACTGATATTGGCCACGGTAGGCCGGTATGACGAAGTGGCGCGGTTTTTGGTATCGCTGGAAGCGCAGGATTACCGGAATTTCGAATTGATTGTTATCGATCAAAACGATGACGAACGCTTGACGCCGTTGCTGGCCATGTATCGAGGAAAATTCGTGTTGCAGCATGTGCGCTCGGAACGCGGCTTGTCGCGTGCGCGCAATGTCGGCTTGCAACTGGCCGGTGGCGATGTGATCGCTTTCCCGGATGACGATTGCTGGTATCCGGCCGGGGTGTTGCAAAAAGTGGCGACGGTATTGAACGGCAATCCAGAGTTCGATGGTATTACCGGACGTTTCACCGATGGCGAAGGCCGGACCGAAGGGCGCTGGCTCGATCATTCGATGCTTTTGAACCGCTACAACATATGGCGCGGTGCGATTTCTTTCAGCATTTTTTTGCGCCGCCGCGTGGTCGATGCGGTCGGGCAATTCAATGCATCGCTGGGTGTGGGCGCGGGAACGCCTTGGGGTGCTTCCGAGGAAACCGATTATCTGCTGCGCAGTCTGCAGCACGGTTTCAAGCTGAAATTCCTGCGCGATCTGGTATTGCACCATCCGGTTAAAACCGTCAATTTCGACGCTAGCGCCTGTACCCGTCAGCAAAAATACGAGGCCGGTATCGGTCGCGTGATGCGGATGAATGCTTATCCGTTCTGGTATTTTCCGGCGGCGTGTCTGCGCACGTGTTGCGGTATTTTGCTGGCGCTGGCCAGCGGCGATTTTCCGCGGGCGCGTTTTAAATATGTCAGCGTACTGGCGCGCGTGCGAGGATGGCGCGGATGAAGGCGAAGGCAAACGACAATACCGGCAGCGGCGGCGGATTGGCATCGGGATCGATGTGGTCGATGATCGACAATCTTGCGCAGCAGGTATTGTCGTTCGCCATCTTTGCGGTGCTGGCGCATTTTCTGGCGCCGGCGGCGTTTGGCTTGCTGACGGTTGCGCATCTGTTTATTTTGTTTACCCGGATGGTGGTATTCGATGCGATCGCGATGCCGATTGTGCGCAGCGCCGCGCCCGATGACAGGACGTATTCCTGGATATTTTCGATGTGCACGGCGGCTGGTTTGCTGTTGGCCGGCGCGATGTTTTTTTCGGCCGGTGTGGTCTCCACGATTTTTCGCGCGCCGGAACTGCACCACGTATTGCAGGGGATGAGTGCGTCCATTTTGTTCTTCGGCCTGGTGCGTGCTTACGAGGCGCGCCTGGTGCGCAATATGATGTTTCGCCAGCTTGCGATCCGTTCGATCGGATCGGTGATCATCGGTGGTGTGCTCGGTATCGCATTGGCCGCGCGCGGTTGGGGGGCGATGTCGCTGGTGGTGCAGCAGGTGACGGCGTCCGGGCTGGCGCTGGTGCTGGTGGTGGCGCAAAGCCGCTGGTGGCCGCGCATGGTGTTCGATCCTGCGCTGACGCGCAAATATATCGATGATATCCGGCAGGTCGGCATCACCGGGATTTTGGGGTATGCCAATGCCAATGGCGATTCGCTGCTGGTGGGGCTTTTTCTCGGGCCATACGCTACCGGTTTGTATAACCTGGCGAAGCGCATG
>DATMOE010000015.1:0-6982 GCA_035568435.1 Herbaspirillum sp.
ATCAATATGGATCTGGTCATGCGCGTTCCGCGTATGCCTCAGCCTGGAGAAACGCTTACAGGGGAACAATTTCAAACCATTTCAGGCGGCAAAGGCGCAAATCAGGCGATTGCCTGCGCCCGTCTGAGGGGGGCAAGCGATTCCCAGAATAACGGTAACCACCAAGTAGCAATGATCGCGTGCATAGGCGACGACGCCTTTGGGCACACTTTGCGCCAAACGCTGCGACATGATGGAATCGACGATCGCTATGTCACTACGCTGCCCGGCGTCGCATCCGGTGTTGCATCCATTCTGGTTGACGCAAATGGTCAGAACAGCATTGTTCTTGCCGGCGGAGCGAACGACCTGCTCACCCCCGCTCACATCGACGCTGCGCGTCCATTATTCGAGCAGGCTGATATCGTTGTATTGCAGCTTGAAACGCCATTGGCCACCATTCAGCACGCCGTCCAACTAGCGCGTTCACTCAACTTGACCGTCGTTTTGAACCCGGCGCCGGCACCCGACGCCATGCTTCCAGAAACATTAATGCATCAGATCGATTATTTAATTCCAAATGAAATCGAAGCCAGAATGCTATCTAACTGCGCTGAAAGCACTTCGATTGACTCGATCGCAAAAAAACTACGATCGCTAGGATGTAAAAATGTGCTGATTACCCGTGGTGAAAAAGGCGTATACGCAGCGCTTCCCGACGGCGATCAGATATTCCCGTCATATTCGGCGAACGCGGTCGATACAACTGCCGCCGGGGATACCTTTATCGGCGGTTTCGTCGCAGCACTGGCCACCGGAAAAAATGAAATAGACGCGATTGGATTTGGTCAGTGTGCAGCAGCCTTGAGCGTCACGCGAATTGGCGCGCAAACGTCGATACCTTACTTTAATGAAGTGTTTTTACGAGATAAATAAGTAAGAGTGCAAGGCCAGATTGCCAAACAAGTCTGCCCTACTGGAATCGAACCAGTAACCTATGCCTTAGAAGGGCATTGCTCTATCCAGTTGAGCTAAGGGCAGGTAGAAAGGTGAAAATTTTATCACAGCAGCGCATTGAAAACGCATTGAGAAAAATTCCAGCGCTCGCCGTTTCCGGCAGCATTTTAAATACATGCAGATAAAAAAAGACCTGAGAGTTTGACTTCTCAGGTCTTTATCCAACGACTGCAAATTTATTATTTTTTCTTCTTATTACTATAATCTGGTCGGAGTACAAGGATTCGAACCTTGGACCCCCTGGTCCCAAACCAGGTGCGCTACCGGGCTGCGCTACACTCCGAAGACCGAAATAATACCCTTCGGTGACATTTTGGTCAACACCTACTTGTATAAATATCCATAATATTTATACGCCTGCCGGCGCGCATGGCAGCAATAATCGTTAACAAAATATTTATAATTCTGTTAGAGCGCATTCATCGATATAGCGAGATGAATTTACTGAAGGCAGCCAATCCAATGACACATAAATATCTGCAAATATTGCCCGTGATGCTGGCAAGTCTATTGATGGCATTCACCGCCGCACCCGTCAATGCGCAAACAAAAACAACGCATCCAGCCCCTTCGCTGCACGAACCGGCAATCGATCAACTGGCCGCGCCGATAGCGTTATATCCAGATGTCTTGCTGGCGCAATTACTGATGGCCTCGACTTATCCGCTGGACGTCGCCGAAGCTGCGCGGTGGGCCGATCGCCACCCTGCGCCGACACCGGCTGCAGTGGCCGCGCAACCTTGGGAAAGCAGCGTCAAGGCATTGCTGCCGTTCGTGCCGATCCTCACCATGTTGAATACTGAAAAAAACTGGACCAGACAATTGGCCGGCGCAGTAATCAAACAGCCGGCCGCTTTATTGGACACGATCCAAGCCTTGCGCGAACGTGCTTACGATAACGGCGCTTTGCACCCCATGCGCCAGTGGCAAGTGCAACAGCAAGACCGCATCGTCTCGATCACGCCGGCCGAAGAACGCCGTATTTATGTTCCGTATTACGATCCGGCAAAAGTCTACGGCGCCGCCGGCAACAGCCTGCTGCCGCCGGAATACTGGGCGGCGCAACCCTACGCTGCGCCGCAAAATAAACCGGACGGTATCGTATTTAGCACCGCAATCATGGTGCCGGATCGTGCCTTCTACGATGCCTATATCGACTGGCGCACAAGCCGGCTGATGACGCGGCACACGATGATTACAGCCAATAGCGCGAGCACCGGCCCCGATGAATGGCAGCACGATCCGCAATATCGCAGCCGCAAGTCCGCCAAAGAGGCAGCAGCGTCGGATACCATCGGCACCGAAGCGCCTCCGCCGCCCACCGCAATCGGCACCGAATCGCCGCTGCAGCCCGGCACGATATCCACCCGGCGTCCTAGAGGTAACGGGATGTAAGGCCGAATCAGCCTTGTACATAAGCTATAATCCTGCCTCCCGAATCGATAAGCTATTTGCCGCCAATGCAAGAATCCACTCCCGATCTCAACGTCTCCAGCAGCATCGGGATTGATGCGGCCGATGACGCCGCTAACACCGTTACACACAAAGTTGCGCCGGAATTAATCGCGCGCGAAGTAAAACGGCGTCGCACTTTCGGCATTATTTCCCATCCTGATGCAGGTAAAACCACACTGACCGAAAAGCTCTTGCTGTTTTCGGGCGCGATCCAGATGGCCGGTACGGTCAAGGCGCGCAAAAGCGGGCGTCATGCGACTTCGGATTGGATGGAAATCGAAAAGCAGCGCGGCATTTCGGTTGCCAGTTCCGTGATGCAATTCGAATACCGCGATCACGTGGTTAATCTGCTCGACACGCCGGGCCACCAGGATTTCTCGGAAGATACTTACCGCGTGCTGACCGCAGTCGATTCGGCGCTGATGGTGATCGATGCCGCCAAGGGCGTCGAAGAGCAAACCATTAAGCTGCTCAATGTTTGCCGCATGCGCAACACGCCCATCATTACCTTCATGAACAAAATGGATCGCGAAACCCGCGATCCGCTGGAATTGCTCGATGAATTGGAATCGGTCCTGAAGATCGAATGCGCGCCGGTCACCTGGCCTATCGGCATGGGTAAAAGCTTCCGCGGCGTTTATCATTTGCTGCGCGATGAAATCATGTTGTTCGCCGCCGGCGATGCCAAAGCCAATCAGGACAACGTGCAGATCATCAAGGGCATCGATAATCCAAAACTGGCGGAAATGTTCCCGCGTGAAATCGAGCAGTTGAAGATGGAAGTCGAACTGGTGCATGGCGCTTCGCATCCCTTCGAACTGGATGCTTTCCTGGCAGGCACGCAAACGCCGGTATTTTTCGGTTCGGCGATCAATAATTTCGGCGTGCGCGAAATTCTCAATGCGCTGCTGGACTGGGCGCCGGCGCCGCGGTCCCGCGATGCGACAGTACGCGAAGTCGCGCCGACCGAAGCGCCGTTCAGCGGTTTCGTCTTCAAGATCCAGGCCAATATGGACCCGGCCCATCGCGACCGCATTGCGTTCCTGCGCGTCTGTTCGGGGCATTTCGAGCGTGGCATGAAGGTCAAGCATCTGCGGCTCAATCGCGATATCAAAGTCTCGACCGTCGTGACCTTCATGGCATCGAGCCGCGAACAGGTTGAAGAAGCTTATGCCGGCGACATCATCGGATTGCCGAACCACGGCAATATGCAGATCGGCGACAGTTTTTCCGAAGGCGAGCTGCTGCAATTCACCGGTATTCCTTATTTCGCGCCGGATTTTTTCCGTACCGCGCGCATCCGTAATCCGCTCAAGATCAAGCAATTGCACAAGGGCTTGCAACAGTTGGGCGAAGAAGGCGCGGTGCAGGTTTTCAAGCCGGTCAACAATAGCGATCTGGTATTGGGTGCGGTGGGTGTGCTGCAGTTTGAAGTCGTCGCCAGCCGGCTGCTCAATGAATACGGCGTCGATGCCGTATTCGAAGGCACCAGCATCAGCAGTGCGCGCTGGGTTTCCTGCGACGATAAAAAGATGATGGCGGAATTCGAGAAATCATCGGCCGGGCATAATCTGGCGCACGATGCTGCCGGCAATCTGGCTTATCTGGCCAGCTCCGGCGTGAATCTGCGGCTGACGCAGGAGCGCTGGCCGGGGGTTACTTTTCACGCTACGCGCGAACACGCGGCTAAGTTGGATTAAATTCAAGAAGTCCGAATCACAAAATCCACGCCCACATCGCGCCACCACTCCTGCTCTTTCTGCATCCAATAAGCGACCGTCGGATGCTCGGCGATCCAGGCATGTTTAATGTCGAACTCGATCTTGCTTTTCATTTTGAGGCGGAATTGCTGCAAACTCAGCTCGCCGAGTTCCAGCGCAATGTGCGAATGCATGAACATCACCGACAGCCGCAGCGCCAGCAATGCTTTGGCGAAGTCAGGCTCATACAGCAAAGTGCCAACCTTGCGTAGATTGCCCTTTTGCCCCAGCACCAGCATGCTCATGACTTTCTGTTCACGCGTCGTAAAACCCGGCAGATCGGCATTTTCCACCAGATAGGCGGAATGCTTGTGATAAGACGTATGCGACACCGCCAGCCCGATCTCATGCAACAAACCGCTCCATAACAGATGCTTGCTATAAGCGCCTGCAACCGGCTTTAATAGATCATAAAACGTCACTGCCGCAGCCGCTACCCCACGCGCACGCGACGTATCGACCTGCAAGCGCTGCGCAAAATCCTCCACCGATTCTTCGCGCCGATCGCGTTTGGTCGCGCGTAATTGCAAATCCCACATCACGCCCATGCGCAAGCCGGCTTCGACCGGCGCGATCACGTCCACTTTCAGTTCGCGCATCAAGCCGAGCAGCACACTTAATCCGCCCATGATGACAGGCACGCGATCGGATTTGAGCCCGATCAGATCGATGCGGCTGGAATGGCCGCACGTGATCAAATATTGCTTCAATGCTTCAACGCTTTTCGGCGTGACCCGTCCGTCGCCCATATTATTTTTGGCGATGGTGTAAGCAATCGCCCGCATCGTGCCGGACGAGCCGTAAGCGCGGCTCCAGTACTTTTTGTCGAACGGTGCAATCGAATCTTCGACATGCGAACGCGCCGACAGAATTGCCTGCTCGAACGCCTCTTCGGTAATCACGCCGTTTTTGAAAAAAGCCAGACTCTGATTGACGTTGCCGATACTAAACGATTCAACGCGTTGCGCCATCGAACCGCGTCCCAGAATCAATTCACTGGAGCCGCCGCCAATATCGATCACCAGCCGCTGCTCGTCCGGTTGCGCCAGAGAGCTGGCGACACCCATATAAATCAGGCGGCCCTCTTCCTCGCCGGTAATAATTTCAATCGGGTAACCGATCGCACGTTCTGCGTAGGGAATAAAATCCTGTGCGTTCTTGGCCACGCGCAAGGTATTGGTGGCGACCACGCGCACGGCATCGACCGGGTATTCACGCAGAATTGCGCCAAAACGCGCCATCGACTCGACCGCGGCGGTAATGGCCCTCTGGTTTAGATAACCTTCCGCATTCAGTGCTGCCGCCAGACGGATCGGATCGCGCGCGCTTTTGACGACCTTGATCGTATCGCCTTCGTGGCGACCGATGTGCATCCGAAAACTGTTGGAACCCAGGTCAACTGCAGCAAACATTGATTCCCTCTCGATGGGATTTATTCATACAATAGCGCCTTCAAATGCCGGGGCGATCACTAGTAGACCAAAGTCGCGCCGAAGATCTCACACGATAGTGACTCAATGTGACCATTTAATGACACGGCATACCTTTCGACATCACTGACGACCATGACTCCAGGCACGCTCTATCTCATTCCCAATACGCTCGGCAGCAGCGATGCCGCACCGGCAGCGCAATTGCATGCCGTAATCCCGCAGCAAGTGCAAGCGATCAGCGCCGGCCTGACTTATTTCATTGCCGAAAACGCCAAAACCACGCGTGCGTTTCTGTCATTGCTCAAAGCGGTGCAACCGCTGGCGCTCGCCCTGCAGGAAATACAAATATCTGAACTCAATATCAATACTGCCGCCACCGCCCTGCCCGCGTTACTGGCGCCGCTATTGGCCGGGCGCGATGCCGGACTGATTTCCGAAGCCGGCGTTCCCGCGGTGGCCGACCCCGGCGCCAATCTGGTGCGCCTGGCGCATCAGCAAGGGGTTCCGGTGCGCCCGCTGGTCGGTCCTTCGTCGCTGCTGCTGGCAGTCATGGGCAGCGGTCTGAATGGGCAAAGCTTTGCGTTCAACGGCTATCTGCCGACCGATGCCGCACAGCGCAGCAAGCGCATCAAAGCTCTGGAAGAACGCTCGCGCCAGGAACAGCAAACTCAATTGTTTATCGAAACACCGTATCGCAATGCCGCCATGCTCGATGCACTGGTGCTGGCCTGCCATCCCACAACGCTGATCTGCGTTGCCACCGATCTGACACTGGCCACTGAAACCATCATCACGCGCACCGCGGCCAAATGGAAAAGCGCTTTACAAGCCGGCAATGCGCCCGATTTCCATAAAAAGCCAACGGTATTCCTGCTGCTGGCCGCTTAACCGAGTTTTTTCGGAGATGCCAAAGTGCCTTTTCGATCAGGCCGCCGTGGCCTTCCCCGGGGCGTAAAAGGCCCTGTCGACCTGGGGAAGGCCACGGCGGCCTGAGCGAAGAGGCAATCACCGTCCTAAAAATTTGCGTAACTGAACACCATTAGGCCTCCCGGCGTTCTTTTAATGCACCTGAATGTCGCCGGCACTAACGACGGCCTTGCCGACGCCTGCGCCTATGGCCACGCCAAATTTCTTCAGCACACGCTCAGGCAAACCTTCGGTCTGGGTGTAATCGACTAGATCTTCTTGTTTTAGCACATCGCGTGCGACGCTATCGACCGTGCCGTAACCGTCGGCCAAACCCAGATCGATCGCGCGGGCGCCGGTCCAGAACAGGCCGGAAAACATGTCGGGCGTTTCTTTCAGACGCGCGCCGCGTCCGGCTCGTACCGCATTGAT
>DATMOE010000016.1:0-2708 GCA_035568435.1 Herbaspirillum sp.
CTGGCGCAGCGCGCCGCCAGCGGGAGTGCCGGGCTGCGCACGCTGTCGTTTATTTCGACTGCCGATTACAGCATTCTGCCGCCGCTGCTGCTGCGCTTTCGCGAGCGCTATCCACAGGTGCGGATCGATTTGCGCGAAGCCACGACCGATGTGCAACTGGATGATCTGCTGCTGGGGAAAATCGACGCCGGCCTGTTATTGCCGCCATTACCCGATAAAACCAGAACGCAGCTCGACTATCTGCCCCTATTATCGGAGCCGCTGTTAGCGGCGATTCCCGAAAACTGGCTACCGGGAAAAAGCCGCGGCAAGCAGCGTCTCAACGCCGCCTTGTCGCTCAAGGCCTTGGCCGAGTTGCCGCTGATTATCTTTCCGCGCCGCATCTCGCCCGCCTTCCACGACACCATCATTGCCTGTTTCCGCGACGCCGGCGTGACGCCCCATATCGGCCAGGAGGCGATTCAAATGCAGACGATTATCGGGCTGGTGTCGGCTGGCATGGGAATGGCACTTGTGCCACAATCCGTATCGAACCTGAAACGGCCAGGCGTCCAATATCGTTCATTGCGCGGCGCAGCCCCGCTGATCGAAACCGGATTAGCCTGGCGCCGCGATCATGTTTCGCCGGTGTTGGCTGCGTTGCTTGCAATGCTGCGCTCCGGCGCCGCCAATCGCGCTGACGCCATAGCCGGCTCTGTTTAGACCACGCCGTTCATACCATCTTCTTCATTTATGAAAGCCCCCCATGCTGATACACCCCATGCCCAATCCCATTGCCTTTTCGATCGGCCCGCTCGCGGTCCATTGGTACGGCCTGATGTATCTGGCGGCGTTCGCGCAGTTCATTGCGCTGGGCCGCGTGCGCATCCGCCAACCGCATATCGCCGCCGCCGGCTGGAAAAAGGAGGATCTGGACGATATGCTGTTTTACGGGGTGCTGGGGGTGGTGCTGGGCGGACGCCTCGGTGAAGTGTTTTTTTACAATCCGGCTTATTACTATGCGCACCCGGCCGATATTATTGCGGTCTGGAAAGGCGGCATGTCTTTTCACGGCGGCTTTTTAGGCGTGATCATCGCGATGTATATTTGGGGCCGCAAACGCGGGCATCATCTGATGAGCATCATGGATTTCATCGCGCCGATGGTGCCGCTGGGCTATGCCTTCGGCCGCCTCGGCAATTTCATCAACGCCGAATTGCCGGGACGGGTCGCCAGCGCATCGCTGCCGTGGGCAATGATCTGGCCGAATGTGGATAATCAGCCGCGCCATCCTTCGCCGATTTATCAGATGCTGGTGGACGGTATATTGCTCTTCATTATTTTATGGCTGTATTCGCGCAAGGCACGGCCGTTCATGGCCGTGGCCGGCATGTTTTCCCTGCTCTACGGTTGTGCGCGCTTCTTCACCGAATATTTCCGCGTGCCTGATTACAACGTGACTTTCGGCGGCATCACCATTTCGGCGGGGCAAATGCTGTCGGTGCCGATGATTGTGCTGGGGGCGATCTTGCTGGTGGTGGCTTATCGGCGCGGTGGCGCTGCCAGTACCGCTGCATAAATAGGCGGCAGGCTCTCTGCCTGCCACGGACTAGCCCGGCAAAGTGATTTCTGCATAAGACGTGGCGTAGCTCGACCCAAAAAGAAAAGGCTCGGATAAATACCTTGTTGAAGGATAGCGAAAGTTGGCCAATATCATGATGATGTGTTCCACCCAAACGGCATGCTGCCCTGGATCGCTTCCCGGCAAGCGCGCCGCTTCGATCAAAGCCGCAAGATCATAGCGGCCCAAATGATGCGCTACGTAAAGCGGCGCTCCCCCCTCGCCGGTCATGGAATCCCAGGTACCGACAAGGGCATGTGTCCATTCATGAAGAAGGTTCGCAATGCGCCTTTCCAGCGGTATTGCCGGGCCGCAATAAAGGGTATTCAGAAAAATCACGGCCTCCTTCATATAGCGGAAGTCCAGTGGATACGCCATTGAATTTCGCACCGCCAATCCCGATACCCGATTGAATTCGAGTCCGCCCGGATTAGTGAAAAAACCGATCGCGTGTCCGCTTTGATCGCTAAAGTCAGGAAATGAAGCCAGCATGCGTCTCATGAGCGTGCTGAGCTTCTCGCTCAGCAACGTTGTTGCAGCCGCATCGCGGCCAGTGAATTTTTTGCAGATTGTGCTGACAAGCTCCGGCCTGTCTTCAAAAACAGCAATTGCATCGATCAATTTCTTCTTGACGCTGCTCATCACTGTCTCGAATTCGCGCTGGAACGCGCCACTCTGATCCCGTAATTTGACGGCGTTCGCTAAATCGATACCAGGCGCGTTGCGCCGCATCTCAAGCAGCTCCTGGTACTTTTCAAATTTCTGCATTTCTTCGACCGTCGCCGGATACAAGGTAACATCCCCGCCAGAGGCCATCGCGCCCGGCTCTCTGTTCATCCGAAAACTATAACGACGTCCACCAATCACCACCTGGTGCATCAAAGTACCATCGGCATCTTGATAACTGGCGAAAGGCAGATAGCGTACGCCCGTGCCGTCTGCATTCATCAAACGCACCACCGTACCGATGAACGCCTCGGGAAACGGCATGGTCGAGTCGGCGGCCAGTATATGTCCGGTCACGGGATCGTAATAACTGCTGATCACCGGCACCTCCGGTATCCATTCGTTGGTCTGCTGGTTTAAACGGGATACTTCGTAACCTATA
>DATMOE010000017.1:0-3860 GCA_035568435.1 Herbaspirillum sp.
ATCGCCGACGCTCTGGTTCAGGCGCGTCGCGATCGCACAGTCTGGTCGCCAGACTTTAGTCAGCCACTCAGCAACGTCGAGGCCTATGCGGTGCAGGACCGCGTGGCAAGCGCCCTTGGCTGGTTCGACGCACGTCGTCCTGCGGCGTGGAAAGCCGGTGCTCCGAACCGCTTGACCGAGCCGACTGGGGCGCCGCTGCCAAGTGTGCGCGAAAGCGGTGTCCGCTGGTCTAGTGCCGGGCAGCATGCGCTTAGCGTGGAAGCCGAGGTGGCGTTCAGACTTGGCAAGACGCCATCGGCCAACGTGGACATCATTGATTGCATCGACACCATGTGCGTGTCCATCGAGATTTGCGCGACCCGCTTGGCCGATGGGCTTCATGCGCCGGAGGCCTGGAAGCTGGCCGATCAGCAGTTGCATGCGGATCTGGTGATCGGCGCCGAGCTGCCTTTCACAGCGCGGGACTGGCGCAGCCAGCATTGCAGTCTCAGCATCAATGGCAAGGTCCAGCTCGACGTACCAGGCGCGCACCCTTGCGGCGACCCGCTCTTTCCGTTGGCATGGTTGATGCATCATGCCCATCGTTGCGGTGACGGCTTGCGCGCCGGCGATCTCGTGACAACGGGTAGCTGGACCGGCATTGTGCCGGTTCAGTCGGGTGATCGCGTGGTGGCCCGGTTTGACGGCATCGGTGAAGCCGTCGTCGAATTGGTTCCTTGAACCACAGCTCGCTGGTGTAGCCACTGCCTGATTTTTTTGAAAGGATATCTGATGACACAACGTACTTTGCTGGGGATGCTGACACCATCGTCGAACACCACGCTGGAGCCGGTCACGACCGCCATGATCGCGGACATCGCCGAAGCCAGCGCGCATTTCGGACGCTTCCGGGTCACGGAAATCGCGCTGTCCGGGCAAGCGCTGGCGCAATTTGACGACAGCGAAATCTTGCGCAGCGCCGAACTACTGTCCCATGCCAAAGTGCAGAGCATCGCCTGGAACGGCACGTCGTCCGGCTGGCTGGGATTCGACGCCGACGAGCGCCTGTGTCGCCGCATTACCGAGAGCACCGGCATTCCGGCGTGCACTTCGGTGTTGGCCCTGAATGAAATTTTCGAGATCACCGGCGTCAAGCGCTTTGCCATGGTGACACCGTATCTGGACGATGTGCAGGCCGCGATCATCGGCAATTACCGCACGGCCGGGTGGGAATGCGTGGCCGAACGCCATCTGCGCAAGCAGGACAATTTCTCCTTCTCCGAAGTGGGCGCCGATGAGATCCGCCGCATGGTGCGCGAGGTGGCGAAGGACAAGCCGCAAGCCATCACGATCTTCTGCACCAATCTGCGCGGCGCGCCGCTGGTGGAAGAGCTGGAGCGCGAGATCGGCATTCCGATTTACGACACGATCGCAACAGTGGTCTGGAAATCGCTGAAGCAGGCCGGCGTCGATCCGAGGCGCATCAAGGGCTGGGGCAGCCTGTTCCGCGACGTCGCGTAGAGCGGAGTCAGACAATGGAAGACTTTGACGTCGTCATACGCAATGGCACCATCGCGACCGCTTCCGACATCATGCAATGCGATGTCGGCATCAAGGAGGGCAGGGTGGTTGCGTTGGCGCGCAATCTTGCGCGCGGAAAGAGCGACATCGACGCCAGCGGGAAACTGGTCTTGCCGGGTGGTGTGGACAGCCATTGCCATCTCGACCAGCCCATGCCGGACGGTCTGGAAATGGCCGACGATTTTCTGAGCGGCACAGTCTCCGCGGCGTGCGGCGGCACTACCACGGTGATCCCTTTCGCGCTCCAGGCAAAGGGACAGTCCCTGCGTGCGGCAGTCGAAGACTACCATCGGCGTGCCGAAAACAAGGCGGTGATCGACTACGCGTTTCACATGATCATCAGCGATCCCACCGAAAGCGTGCTGAAGGAAGAATTGCCGCGCCTAATACGCGAGGGCTATACGTCATTCAAGATTTACATGACGTATGACGACTTGAAGCTGAACGACCGCCAGATACTTAACCTGCTGGCGGTGGCGCGGCGCGAAGGTGCGATGGCGATGATTCATGCGGAAAATGCCGACTGTATCGGCTGGCTGACAGAGCAACTCGAAGCAGCGGGACTGACCGCGCCGAAGTACCATGCGACATCGCGCCCCATGCTGGTCGAACGCGAAGCGACACACCGGGCGATCGCATTGTCGGAACTGGTCGATGTGCCGATCCTCATCGTGCACGTGTCCGGCAAGGAGGCAATAGAACAGATTCGTTGGGCGCACGGGCACGGCCTGCGCATTTATGCGGAAACCTGTCCGCAATACGTGATGCTGACTGCGCAGGATCTCGACTTGGAGGGTTATCACGGCGCCAAGTGCGTCTGCAGCCCGCCACCGCGCGACAAGGAAAATCAGCAATACATTTGGGATGGATTGGCCGACGGCTTGTTCACGGTGTTTTCATCCGACCATGCGCCGTTTCGCTATGCGGACGCCAAAGGAAAAATGCCGGGTGGCGAGGAAGTGCCTTTTCGCTACATCCCGAACGGCACGCCCGGACTGGAAACCCGCCTGCCATTGCTGTTTTCCGAAGGCGTAGGGAAGGGCCGCATCGACCTCAATCGCTTCGTCGCCCTGACTGCCACCGATCCGGCCAAGATGTATGGCTTGTATCCGCGCAAGGGCACGATAGCGATCGGCAGCGACGCCGATATCGCGATCTGGGACCCCCACAAGGAAGTGGTGATTGCAAACGAGATGCTGCATCACAATGTCGATTACACGCCGTACGAAGGCGTCAAGGTCACCGGCTGGCCGACGATGACGCTGTCGCGCGGCGAACTTGTGTACGCCGAAAATCGGCCGCAAGGAACGGCTGGTCGCGGCAAGTTCCTGAAATGCGGATTGCCCGATCCGGCGCGGCCGAAGAGACGGTAAGTTGCCATCGATTACGAATTGATGCGTCTCGACAAGCGCTTGACCAGCAAAGACGCGCTGAAGCAAAAGATGAAATAGGCGGCGCCGGCGACCAGCATCATTTCTTCAATGCGGCCGTCGCGTTCACCGATGCCTTCGGCGCTGGTAAAGAAATCCGTAAGCGAAATGATGTAAACCAGCGATGTGTCCTGGAACAGCACGATCAACTGCGTTAATAGCAGCGGCAGCATATTGCGGAACGCCTGCGGCAAAATCACCAGCCGCATCGCCTGCATGGAGCGCATGCCCGTGCTTGGGAAGCCGCGAATTGCCCTTTCGGCACACTGAGAATCCCCGCCCGCATGATTTCGGCGTAATAAGCCGCCTCAAACAAGGAAAACCCGATTAAAGCCGACAGCATGCGGGTATCCATCGTCCGGGGCATCCAGAATAAATTCTTGAGCAACTGCGGCACCAGCAGATAGAAAGCCAGCAATACCATCGCGAGCGGTATGGAACGAAAAAAATTAACGTAAGCCGCGGCCGGAAACGACAGGATGCGGAAACGCGACAAGCGCATCATCGCCAGCACCGTGCCCCACACCAGCCCTACGACGAGCGCCGTCGCCGTCAACTGCAGCGAAATCAGCATGCCGTCGATCAACACGCTTACCGCTACCGGCGTGATTACACTGAAATCCAGACCGAGCATGATTGCCTCTTAATTTCCCATGAAACCCGGAATGCGGATTCGCTTTTCCAGCAGATGCATGGCGAGCATGATCGCGGCGTTGATGATGAAATAGCACAGGATGACCGCAATGAAGGATTCATAGGCGCGCGCCGTGTAATCGTTGAGCTGCCGGGTCCGTGCAAACAGATCGATGACGCCGATGGTCGCGGCAATCGAGGAGTTCTTGAAAATGCTCAACATCTCGGAAGTCATGG
>DATMOE010000018.1:0-4526 GCA_035568435.1 Herbaspirillum sp.
CCAGTCATTGGCCTCGCGCCGGTCGTTTTCGCCATACTGAAACATGCTGGTCAGCGGCGCCACGCCCAGGCGCTCGATCGTCTTGCGCGGGTACAACGCAACGTCGACCTCCATCGTCAACGTATTGCCGGGCTGTATTTCGAAACGATAAGCGCCGGCGATGCTGGGCGAATCCAGTAACGCATACACCACCAGGCGATTGGCATTGGCGGCCGGCCGCTCCAGCCAGAAGGTGGTGAACAAAGGAAACTCTTCCGGCGTCGACAGCGCCGTATCGACCGCCAAACCGCGTGCCGATAAACCGTATTGCCACTCGCCGCCGACAGCACGGAAATAGCTCGCGCCCAAGAAGGCGGTCACGTCGCGATGCCAGTCATTGCGATAGTTGATGCGGAAGCCGGCAAAGCCGAGATCGTCCGGCATTTTGGTGTTTTGCAAACCGCTCTTGCCGTAGTCGAACATGGCCGGATCGTAGGCAATTTCCTGCGCCTGTCCATTGCTGACTTCATAAATTTGCACCGGAGTTTTGAAATGCAAGCCGAGATGAAAAATCTGGCCCGAAAGCGCAGATTATCGGCGTCCCACAGCGCATGATCGTCGCGGTACTGAATCGCCTCGTACTGATCCCAATCCAGATTTTTGATCGCATCCGGCATCTTGTTGACCGGCGCCTGATAAGGCTTGCCGGCCTGCGCGCGCGCCTGCCCTTTCAGCCATGCATAATCGAATGCCTGTGCTGCGCCCAGATGTTTCAATTTACCGGTGGCAGGGGCCGTAACAGCAGCGGCCAGCAATGGCGTGGCAGGAAAGCCGGCTGCAGCCAGTGCAGCCGACGCCTTTAATAAGTCGCGTCGCTTCATCGTACTCCTTGCGATATCTCAGAATGAAATGGGGCGGTTCAGTGCAGCGCGCCACGCAGGATGCGCATACTCGGAATGCCAGACATCGAAATGCAGCGCCGACAATAATTGCGAATCGTCCAGCACCATGGTTCTCTGTTTTTCAGTCAGGCTAAGCGGCCCGTCGCGCAAAGCTGCGCGCAACATCATCAGCCTGACATGGGTAGCGCCTTGCGGACGGTGCGGATGGGCCCGGCCGACCGCACAGTGCAATGCGTTATAGACCGGATCAACCACTGCATCGACAAAGCCGCGCTCACGCTCAGACTCGGCCGCAGCCAGATGCGCCACTGTTTCCTGCAATTCACGCGGCGGATATTTCTCTTCCGGGATCAGGAACAAGCCCAGCTTGCGCATCAAGCGGCCCAGCCCAACCCGGCTTGACAGCACCGACATCGGTATCGATATCGCCAGCGAGCCGGTGATCGGCAACAGCCACCAGACATACGATGGACTGAGCCAATAAACACCGCCGCCCCATGCCACGCCGAGCAAAGTGTGCCAGCCGTGACGCCGCACCGCTTCATTCCAGCCGGTCTGGCTATCGGCGCGGGGCGGCGATTTCCAGCCGACTGCCCAGCCCAAAAAAGCACCCAGCACAAACCGCGTATGGAACAACATGCGTACCGGCGCCAGCAACATCGAAAATATCAACTCCAGAAACATACTGATCATCAGCCGCAGACTGCCGCCGAAATTACCCGCCCCTTTAACCATCAGCAGGAACACGCTGAGAATCTTGGGCAAAAACAATAAGGTGGCGGTGGCCGTAAACAAGGCCAGCGCTTTTTCTGGATGCCATTCCGGCCAGATCGGAAATAATTGTTTCGGCACGACAAAATATTGCGGATCGACCAGCGTATGGTTGGCCAGCAACAGCGTCGATAGAATCAAAAATAAACACCACAACGGCGCCGAAATATACGCCATGACGCCGGTAGCAAACACCGCCCGATGCACCGGATGCATGCCGCGCGCCAGGAACAGGCGGAAATTCATCAGATTGCCCTGACACCAGCGCCGGTCGCGGCCGAGCTCGTCCAGCAGATTAGGCGGCATCTCTTCATAACTACCATCCAGATCGTAAGCAATCCAGACCGACCATCCGGCACGGCGCATCAGCGAGGCTTCGACGAAATCATGCGACATGATTTCGCCGGCCATGGGACCGGTGCCCGGCAACGGCGCCAGCGCACAATGCCGCATGAACGGGGCCAGCCGAATAATCGCATTGTGTCCCCAGAAATGCGACTCACCTAATTGCCAGTAATGCAGGCCTGCCGTAAACAATGGCCCATACACGCGGGTGGCAAACTGCTGAATGCGGGCATACAAGGTATCGCGCCCGGCGGCCCGCGGCGCGGTCTGGATAATACCGGCGCCCGGATTGCGCTGCATCAGCCGCACCAGTTTGGCCAGACAATCGCCGCTCATCACACTGTCGGCATCGAGCACAATCATGTAACGATAACTAGCGCCCCAGCGGCGGCAGAAATCATCGATATTGCCGCTCTTGCGTTTAACGCGCCGCACCCGATGGCGATAGAAAATCCGGCCGAAGCCGCCGACCTGCGTACACAATTTCACCCACGCATCGATTTCAGCGGCGCAAATATCGGCCTGGCTGCTATCGCTCAAGATGAAGAAATCGAAATGCGCCAGATCTTTGCCCTCGTTGGTGCGCGCCAACGATTCGTAGGTCGCGCGCAAACCGGCAAACACCCGCGTCACATCTTCATTGCAGATCGGCATGACGATTGCGGTACGCGCCTCGGGTGCAATGTCTGTTACCGCGGCGTCCTCGCGTGAAATCAAATACGGATCGGCGGCCGGCCCGCGCATGAGCACCATGAAACCCATCAGTGCCGTCCAGAATCCGGCCGAGACCCAGCAGAACAGCACCGCGAACAACATCAGCATGGCCAGTTCCAGCGGCTCGCCGCCGTGATACGGCAGCACTTCCTGCATGAAATAAGTCGCCGTCCCGGTTTGCAACAGCATCAAAAACAACAGCGCCAGACGCCGTAGGTTGCCGCTGTGACGCCAGCGCCCGACTGGGTCCGGCCCATCCACCCATTCCGCATCTTCCTCGCGGCGGCGGCGTCTTTCGGCGGCCAGCGTGGGCACCGGCGGCAGCGTGATGCCCTGACGGGCCGCCTTGCGTTGCGCCGAGCGGCGATCGAAACGGCGATTGGCGACATCGACCCAACGCACCAGCGGATTGAGTTCGCCCCAAGGCCGCGGCACCATCGACTTGCGATTAATGGGCGGCGCGACGGGGATGCACGGCGCGCCGCTGGGGGCGATCGTCAGCGGTAATTCCGATGCAGCATCAGCCTCGCTGCCCTTGGGTTCACCATAAGCCAACAACAGCCGCGCCAGCACCGATTGCGCAGCGCTGCCGCCCTCTTCAGGCTGGTGATGTTGGGAAAGACGGAAGGCGTTGGCGCCCGCGCCCACTGCCTTGACACCGGTTGCCACCGCTGCTTCTGCGGCCAGACTGCCGTGCATCGCGCGCAACGCGGCATCGGCCTCGATCTCCACCGCACCGGACGGCGGCAGCAAACGCTCACGCTGGAACACACTCAGCGGCAGCCGGTCCAGATAGGAGGCGACGGCCGGTTGTGCCGAAACTTGCTTTAGTTGGACGGTAATATGTAGCTCCACGTTTCAGACAGGGCCGTATTGCCGCTACGCAAAACACCGCGCAATTCGACCGGTTTGTTTTCATCATTACGGCGCAGACGGATAATCATGCGCCAGCCTTCGGTCACATCATTGCGCACTACCCGCGTTTCAAGCAATTTGCCGTTATCGTCGGCATCGATGGAGGCGGTCAACCTGCTGTCGCTGGATAATTTTTTCAGCCCGGGGCCTTCAAAATCCACATTCAACACAATGCTGTCGTCCGGTTTGCCCGGCACGCCGCCGTTGCCGCGCCTGGTTTGCGTGACCCAGGCCAGCGTCGGCTTGGTGTCGGCGTCTTTCTGCCACGACAGGCGGTATTCGATGGGGAAAGGCGTGCCCGGCGGCGGTAATTTAGCCGGCACCCAATAGGCGACGATATTATCGTTGTCCTCATTGGGCGTCGGGATCTGCACCAGCTCGACCCGGCCATCGCCCCATTTGCCTTTCGGCGTAACCCATAAACTCGGCCGCGCTTCGAAACGCGACGCCAAATCTTCATAACTGGCAAAGCGGCGCTCGCGCTGCATCAGGCCGAAGCCCTGCGGATTGCTGGTGCCGAACGATGTCACCAGCAGACGCCGCGGATCGACCAGCGGCCGCCAAATCCATTCTCCGTTGCCCGAATGCACCATCAGGCCGTCCGAATCGTGCACTTCAGGACGATAATCTTCCGCATCGGAACGCTGGTTACTGCCAAAAAAATACATGCTGGTCAGCGGCGCGATTCCCATCTTCGCCACGTTGTTGCGCAAATAGAGTTGTGCCTTCACATCAATCGTGGTCTCGACGCCCGGTTTTAAAATCAAGCGATAAGCGCCGGTCAGGCTGGCCGAATCGAGCAAGGCATAGATGGTCAGCTCTTTATCGCCGGCGGCAGGCCTGGCAATCCAGAGTTCGGAAAAACGCGGGAATTCTTCCCCTGACTGCAACGCGGTATCG
>DATMOE010000019.1:0-2489 GCA_035568435.1 Herbaspirillum sp.
CGCAGTACCTATCCCGAAGCGGCCTGCGGCGATGCAAAACCGCTGCATCTGGTGGCGTAGCCGCGATGCGGCGACGTAGGTTTCTTGCCGGTGCTTTGCTGCTTGTGCCGATGGCGACGATTGCAGGCCAGTTGGCCGGCAAGTCCGCCTTACGAATTGAATTGGTGGTTCGGACAATCGACAATTTCAAAAACGAGGACGACGTTGCCGCCTTCTTCGAAAAAGCGCACAGCGCCAACGTTGCTATTGTGCACATCAATGCGAAACAAGATGAGGACGACGAACGTCCTTCCGGCGAGGTTTATTACGCCAGCGCCATCGCGCCGGTTGCCGCTGGTTATGAGAAATTCGACGCATTGGCTGCATCGATTGCCGAGGGGCGCCGGCGCGGCATCAAAGTCTATGCATGGCTGCCGCAATTCCACGACCAGGCCGCGCTTCGCGCGCATCCGCAATGGCAGATGATCGCGAGCGAACACGGGAAAAATCACGCCTATGCCGGGAAAAACACGGTCGCGTTTTTCGTCAATCCGATCGATCCAGAAGTGCAGGCCTATGAACTGAGCCTGGTTGCCGAAGTCGCGCGAAATTATCAGGTCGATGGAATTTCGCTGGACTGGCTGCGCTTCGACGATATGAACATGGACACCGGACCGGTCACGCGCCGGTTGGCGCAGCAGGAAATCGGGCTGGACCCTGCGACGCTGAATTTTTCGGCGTCATCGATCGCGACGCAGCGTTGGCAATTGTGGCGCACCCAAAAATTGCGCTTGTATGTGAGGCAATTGCGGCAAACCGTCAATGCAATACGGCCGGATCTCAGACTGGCGCTGTTTCTGCTGCCGCCGCAGTTTACGGAAGTAGGACAAGACCTCTCATTATTGAGCGACGCGCTGGATGCGGTCTATCCGATGGCGTATTTCAAAGACTGGTCTTTCCCGCCAAGCTGGGTCGCCGGCAAGTTGATGGCCGACGTCGAACGCAAAAAAACGCACCATACCAACGTCAAACCGACCCTTGACGGCAGCGGCACGGTGGCACAGAACATCGACATCCTGTCGGCCGTTCGCAAGAAGTTTCCTCAGATCGATTCGATCGCCTGGTTTACTGCCGGCTACTGGCAGCAGGCGGAGATCGACCGCATCGTCATGATCCATTTGGCTGCCGCCCGCCGCGCTGTCGGAGGAGCGTCAAATCGCGACAAATAACGGCCCCGAATGCCAATTGAATTGGCTGAATCCGACAAGAGTTTGTCGAGACCGGTGTGCGTGGCCACCCTATTATAAAAACTCGGAAATTGGAGAGAAACAGATCGTAAAACCGGATTTCGACACTGAGACGATGAAAACAATCAGTCATAAGAAATGGGCGCTCACAGGGCTTGCCTGGTGGGAGCGGGCCGGTTTTTCAATACGAAAGACTTTAAAAGGAAAGATCATGCTACCGGCATTCGAAACCACGTTTTATCTTCTGTGCGATCTGGACGACGCCTTCGCCGATCTTTCCATTGCGTTGGATAAATGGCACCTGGAATTGGAAAAAGGCCTGCTCGATGCGGACAATTCAGAAGTGTTGTCGGCGTTGGACGCAATTCAGACGATTCTTGATCAGATTCAAAAAAGCGGGGCCTGAATAGCATCAGCGCCTGACAGTATTTTTAAATAAATAATTGGTTATAGATATTAGATATTCATTTAATTAACATAAAAGAATATCTATGATCGAATAAATTTGCCCCATCAAGCCCGCATATAGGCCCAACCCTCGGCCTGGCGCTGCGCGATATGCAGCACCGCGGCCGGCACCACCGCCACGCCTTCGGGCGCCACAAGCTGGTTGGCCGCCAAGGTATTTCCGCAAACGCGTAAATGGCTGTCGAGGGGATCCGATTTGCTTAAGGCCCCGGCTACTGCGCCGGCGTTGATCACCAGTTCGACCTGGGCATCGGGCGCCAGCTTCAATAGATTGGCGAGATTGCGGCGGCCGCGTTCAAGAGCAGTTGCCGTCGGCGCATGAATGATCAATCGTATGGTTTTCATAGTGGCCTTTGCATGGCGTCAGGACAAAAAAGAAGGCGCTATTCCACGCCCAGCCACGACGACAGATGCGTGATGTAACGTGCGAATTCAAGCGCATCGCGGTCGCGTGGCCGCGGTAAATCGATTTGCAGGTTTTCTACCACGGTCGCAGGCCGATTGCCCAGCACTACCACGCGGTCTGCCAGATACACCGCTTCATCGATATCGTGCGTGACGAACATGACGGCGGATTGGGTGGCTTGCCAGATGCGGATCAGCTCGGTCTGCAGCTTGCGCCGGGTCAGGGCGTCGACTGCGCTGAAGGGCTCGTCCATCAGCAGGATATCCGGCTTGACCGCCAGCGCCCGCGCGATGCCGACCCGTTGCGCCTGACCGCCGGAGAGCTGGTGCGGCCAGCGGTTATGGAGTTCTTCGAGGCCGGTAAGCTGTAATGCCTCGGCCACGCGCGCC
>DATMOE010000020.1:0-9457 GCA_035568435.1 Herbaspirillum sp.
GTCAGCGCAGTAGCGGCAATGATTGCGACCAGCAGAATAACGGCCGCGATTTCAAAGCCATACATGTATTTTGTGAAAATTTGCAGACCCGATGCTTTGGTGGTGCCGATCTCGCTGGCGTTGGCCGGCGTATGGCCGTCGGGGAAACTGCCGACAGGGAAGCTGTAGAGCAGCACCGCCGCCATTTCGAGCACGATTACCACGCCGATCACGCTGGCCAGCGGGAAATACCCCCAGAAGCCTTCGCGCAATTTGTCGATATTGATATCGAGCATCATCACCACGAACAGGAATAACACCATCACCGCGCCGACGTAGACCAGCACCAGCACGATAGCTAGGAATTCTGCCTGCAGCAACAGCCATAACGCAGCGGCGGAAAAGAAAGACAGCACCAGAAACAGTGCCGCATGTACCGGATTGCGGGCGGTGATGACGCGTAAGGCCGCCATCACCAGAATCGCCCCAAACACGTAAAACAAGACAGTTTTAAATTCCATAATCAACCAAAAAGTCGGCTAAAAGAGCAACGCATCCGAATTGCCGGAAGCGACGGCCAATCAACACTTGAATCAACGGTATGCGGCATCCGCGGTACGGGCTGCAGCAATTTCTTTTTCATATCTATCGCCAATGGCCAGCAACATTTCCTTGGTGTAGTACAGGTCACCACGCTTTTCGCCGTGGTATTCGAGAATATGCGTTTCGACGATGGAGTCGACCGGGCAGGATTCTTCGCAGAAACCGCAGAAAATACATTTGGTCAGGTCGATGTCGTAACGCGTGGTGCGGCGCGAACCGTCTTCGCGTTGTTCGGACTCAATCGTAATGGCCATGGCCGGACAGACCGCTTCGCATAATTTGCAGGCGATGCAGCGCTCTTCGCCGTTCGGATAGCGACGCAATGCATGCAGGCCGCGAAAACGTGGCGATAGCGGCGTTTTTTCTTCAGGAAACTGAATCGTGATTTTGCGCGCGAACAAATAGCGACCGGTCAGCGCCAGTCCCTTGATCAGCTCGGTCAGCATCAAGCTGCCGAAAAAATCCTTAATTGCTTCCATGTCTTGCTCCCAATCCTTGCTTAACTATTTCCAGATATTCCATGGACTTTGAATCCACGCTGCCACCACAATCAGGTAAAACAGCGTGATCGGAATAAACACTTTCCAGCCCAGACGCATGATCTGATCGTAGCGATAGCGCGGGAATGAAGCACGCGCCCAGATGAACATCGATACCACCAGGAAGGTTTTGATGCCCAGCCAGATCCAGCCTGGGATAAAACTCAAGAATGCCAACGGCGAGGCCCATCCGCCCAGGAACATCAGCGAAGCCAGCGCCGAAATCAAAATCATATTGGCGTATTCGGCCAGGAAAAATATCGCAAACGACATCCCCGAATATTCGATCATGTGGCCAGCCACGATTTCAGATTCGCCTTCGACCACGTCGAACGGATGGCGGTTGGTCTCGGCAATGCCGGAGATGACATAAATCACGAAAATCGGCAGCAGCGACAACCAGTTCCATGACAGGAAATTCAGGCCCTTGTCGAAGAAATAGCCTTTGCTTTGTCCCATCACGATATCGGTCAGATTCAGGCTGCCCGATACCATCAGCACGATCACGAAGCAAAAGCCCATCGCCACTTCATAGGAAATCATCTGCGCCGAGGCGCGCATCGCACCGAGGAACGCGTATTTCGAATTCGAAGCCCAGCCGGCGATGATCACGCCGTACACTTCGATCGAGGTAATCGCCATGACGAACAGCAGACCGGCATTGACGTTGGCCAGCACGGTTTCCGGGCCGAACGGCATCACGGCCCAGGTTGCCAGCGCAGGCATGATGGTCATCACCGGCGCCATGAAAAACAGGAATTTATTGGCTTTTGCCGGCGTCGTGACTTCCTTGAAAATCAGTTTCAATGCATCGGCGATCGGTTGCAGCAATCCGGCCGGACCGACCCGGTTGGGGCCCATGCGCACGTGCATCCAGCCGATCAGCTTACGTTCCCATAAGGTCAGGTAAGCCACGCAGACCAGCAGCGGCACCACGATGACGATGATTTTGATGAGACTCCAGATCAACGGCCAGAAATAACCGAACAAGTTGGCGCCGTTCGAATTGACGGTCAGCAAAAATTGATCCATCACGCTTTCTCCACTGCGATTGCGCCAAACATTGCACCCAGCGCAGCAGTGCTGTTATGACCTGCCGCCACGCGCACGACTGTGGCCGGCAAGCGATTGTCGATTGCGGCAGTCAGCACTGCGCTGCCCTGCCCTTGGCTTACCTTGACTTTGTCGCCGGTGGCCACACCCAGCTTCGCAGACATCGCCGCCGATAACCAGGCTTGCGGTGCAACGGCGTCGGTGGTCTGTTGCAACGACGGCGCGCGCCTGACGATTGCATCGGTGAAATAGATGGGCACATCGGCGATACGCTCGGCGTTGGATGCGGTGACATCGGCAGCGGCCGCAGCCATTGCCGGTGCTTGCGCATTTGCCACCAGATTGTTTAAACGCGCTTGCAGCGTTTCGATATCGCTTATTTCGCCGATTACTTCAGTGCGAATCGCTTCCGAGGTTTCGTATTCGAAATTCGGCAAGTCCAGCAAGTTACCCAGCACGCGCAGTACTTTCCATGCCGGACGCGCTTCGCCCAGTGGCTTGACTGTGCCGTTGAAGCTTTGCGCGCGGCCTTCTGCATTGACGAACGTGCCGGAGGTTTCTGTAAAGGGGGCGATTGGCAGCAACACGTCGGCGTAATCGAGGCCGTGTTTGTAGGCTGACATGACCACCACCATTTCGGCTTGCGCCAGTGCGGCCTGTGCGGCTTGCGGGTTGGCGCTGTCGAGTTCAGGTTCTGCGTTGAGCAATAAATACGCCTTGCGCGCTTCGCTGAGCAGCTTGCCTGCATTGACGCTGCCGATGCCCGGAATGGCGTTGGCCAGATAACCGCCGACGGTATTGCCGGCTTCGGTCAGATAGCCGAATTTAGCGCCGGTTTGTTCGGCGATCCATTGCGCCGCGATATGCAGTTGCGATGCTTGCGGATGTTGCGCCGCTGCGTTACCGAGCAGCACGGCTTTGCGTTCGCCCGACAATAGGCTCGAAGCGATCGCCTTTGCCGCTTCCGACACGCTAATCGCGGCAAATCCGGCTGGGGCCGGGATCGCTTTTTCGGTAGCGATCACAGCAATCACCTGATTGAGCATCGCCAGCCATTCGGATGGCGCGGCAATGATTTTGTTAGCCAACGGCAGCAGCAAATCGTCGTCGGTTGCATGCAGCAGGCTGATCTTGGCGCCGTCTTTGGTGGCCGCGCGCAGACGCGCCGCCAGCAGTGGGTGATCTTTACGCAGGAAAGAGCCGATGACGAATGCACGGTTCAATGCTGAGAGTTCCGCCACCTGCATGCCCAGCCAAGGCGTGACCTTGTGATCGAGTGCAAAATCCGATTGGCGTAGACGGAAATCGATATTTTCAGAACCCAGGCCGCGCACGACTTTTTGCAGCAGCGAGAGTTCTTCCAGCGTCGAATAAGGCGTCGCCAAGGCGGCGATGGCGTCGGCGCCATGTTCGTGTTTGATATTACGCAAACCGTGCGCAACATATTCCAGCGCGGTCTGCCAATCGACTTCGCGCCATTGACCGTCTTGCTTGAGCATCGGTTTGGTCAGGCGATCGGCGGCGTCCAGGCCTTCGTAGGAAAAACGGTCTTTGTCCGAAATCCAGCATTCGTTGACCGCCTCGTTTTCCAGCGGCAGCACACGCATCACTTTGCCGCCCTTGACTTGTACGATCAAATTGGCGCCGAGGCTGTCGTGCGGGCTGACCGATTTGCGGCGCGATAATTCCCAGGTACGGGCGCTGTAGCGGAACGGCTTGGAAGTCAATGCGCCCACCGGGCACAGATCGATCATATTGCCGGACAATTCCGAATTGACGGTCTTGCCGACGAAGGTGGTGATCTCGGCGTGTTCGCCGCGACCCAACATGCCGAGCTCCATCACGCCGGCGATTTCCTCGCCGAAGCGCACGCAGCGCGTGCAATGGATGCAGCGATTCATTTCCTTCATCGAGATCAACGGACCGGCATCTTTCGGCACGACGACCCGTTTCTCTTCTTCGTAGCGCGAAGTCGACTTGCCGTAACCGACCGCTAGATCCTGCAGTTGGCACTCGCCGCCCTGATCGCAGATCGGGCAATCCAGCGGATGATTGATCAGCAAGAATTCCATCACGCCTTTTTGCGCCTTGATCGCTTTATCGCTGGCGGTACGCACAATCATGCCGGCAGAAACCGGTGTGGCGCAGGCCGGCAGCGGCTTCGGTGCTTTTTCCACTTCGACCAGACACATGCGGCAGTTGGCCGCAATGCTGAGCTTCTTGTGATAGCAAAAATGCGGAATGTACGTGCCGATTTTATTGGCGGCGTCCATCACCATGCTGCCTTCGAGCACTTCTACTTTTTTACCGTCTATCTCAATTTCGACCATGACTTTGCCTAAGTATTCTTGATTACATCCGTACTTGATTACGTCAGTGACTGCCCGACGGCTTTACAGATAAGCCGGCACCAGACAATGCTTATGCTCGATATGGTATTCAAATTCTTCGCGATAATTCTTGACGAACGCGCGCACCGGCATCGCGGCAGCATCGCCCAGCGCACAGATGGTGCGGCCCTGGATATTATCGGCAACTGAATTGAGCAGATCCAGATCCTCCGGCCGGCCTTTGCCGTTTTCGATCCGCTCGACCACGCGGTACATCCAGCCGGTGCCTTCGCGGCATGGCGTGCATTGTCCGCACGATTCTTCAAAATAAAAATACGACAGGCGCAACAGCGATTTGACCATGCAGCGCGTTTCGTCCATGACGATGACCGCGCCGGAACCCAGCATGGAACCGGCCTTGGCGATGGCGTCGTAATCCATGTCGGTATCCATCATGATTTCGCCGCGAATCACCGGCGCCGACGATCCGCCCGGGATCACTGCCTTGATTTTTTTGCCGCCGCGCATGCCGCCGGCCAATTCCAGCAATTTGGCGAATGGCGTACCTAATGGAATTTCATAATTGCCCGGCTTTTCAACGTCGCCGGAAATCGAGAAAATCTTGGTGCCACCGTTGTTTGGCTTGCCGATTTCCGCATATTTTGCAGCGCCCATTTGAAAAATGAACGGCACTGCTGCGAAGGTTTCGGTATTGTTGATGGTGGTCGGTTTGCCGTATAGGCCGAAGCTGGCGGGGAACGGCGGCTTGAAGCGCGGCTGGCCTTTTTTGCCTTCCAGCGACTCCAGCAAGGCGGTTTCTTCGCCGCAGATGTAAGCGCCGTAACCATGGAATGCGTGCAATTGGAACGAGAAATCGGCGCCGAGAATACGGTCACCCAGAAAACCTGCCGCACGCGCTTCTTCCAGCGCGTCTTCGAACCGTGCGTACTCGCTCCAGATTTCGCCGTGAATGTAGTTGTAGCCGACGGTGATTCCCATTGCGTAGCCGCCGATGATCATGCCTTCGATCAATGCGTGCGGGTTGTAACGGAGAATGTCGCGATCTTTGAACGTGCCGGGCTCGCCTTCATCGCTGTTGCAGACCAGGTATTTCTGGCCGGGAAACTGGCGTGGCATGAAGCTCCATTTGAGACCGGTCGGGAAACCGGCGCCGCCGCGTCCGCGCAGCGAAGAGGCTTTTAATTCGGCAATGACTTGCTCGGGTGTTATTTTGTCGTTCAGAATCCGCTTCAACGATTCGTAGCCGCCACGCTTGACGTAGTCGGCAAGATGCCAATTTTTTCCGTCTAGGCCGGCCAGAATCAAGGGGTTGATATGACGATCATGCAAACTGGTCATTTCTTCAATTCCTCCAGCAGCGCATCGATTTTGTCGCCGGACATCCAGCTGCACATGCGTTTGTTGTTTACCAGCATGACCGGCGCATCGCCGCAAGCGCCCATGCATTCGCCTTCTACCAATGTGAACAAACCGTCGGCGGTGGTTTCACGGAAACCGATGCCAAGCTTTTGTTTCAGATAGTCGGCGGCGCCTACGCCACCCGACAATGCGCACGGCAAATTGGTGCACACCGAAATCTTGTGCTTGCCGACCGGCGCGGTATTGAACATATTGTAAAAAGTTGCTACCTCTTGCACCGCGATGGCCGGCATGTCCAGATAATCCGCCACGTCTTGTTGCGTTTCGGGTGCTAACCAGCCTTTTTCGTCCTGGGCAATGGCAAGCGCCGCCATCACCGCGGATTGCTTCTGGTTGGCGGGATATTTCGCGACCTCTCGATCGATTCTTTTATACGACTCTTGACTTAACAGCATTTTTTAGCCATCCGTGCGCATCGCTGCGCGGGTTACGGGTTCAGGTTGCAGTTCAAGTTACAGCTTCGAATTACAGCTTATTCTTTTATTCCTACCGGTCGATTTCACCGAACACAATGTCTTGCGTGCCGATGATCGTGACAGCGTCAGCAATCATGTGGCCTGACGCCATCTCATTGAGACTTTGCAGATGCGGGAAACCAGGTGCGCGAATCTTCATCCGGTACGGTTTGTTGGCGCCGTCGGAAATCAGATAAATGCCGAATTCGCCTTTCGGATGTTCGACCGCGCTATAGGCTTCGCCCGGCGGGACATGGAAACCTTCCGTAAATAATTTGAAATGGTGAATCAAATCTTCCATGTTGGATTTCATGTCGACGCGCGGCGGCGGCGCTATTTTGTGATTATCGATAATCACAGGACCGGCGTTATTGCGCAGCCATTCGACGCATTGTTTGATGATCCGGTTCGACTGACGCATTTCTTCGACACGCACCAGATAGCGGTCATAGGAATCGCCGTTTTTACCGACCGGAATATCGAAGTCGAGCAAATCGTAGACTTCGTAGGGTTGTTTCTTGCGCAGATCCCATTCAACGCCTGAACCGCGCAGCATCGCGCCGGTAAAGCCCATTGCCATGGCGCGCTCGGGCGAGACCACGCCGATACCGACCAGACGCTGCTTCCAGATACGGTTATCGGTCAGCAGGGTTTCGTATTCGTCGACGTATCTAGGGAAACGGTTGGTGAAATCTTCAATGAAATCGAGCAGGGAACCCTGGCGATTTTCGTTCAGCGCGCGGATCGCTTTGTCGTTGCGCATGATCGATGCCTTGTATTGCGGCATTGTGTCCGGCAGATCGCGATACACACCACCCGGTCGGTAATAGGCGGCATGCATGCGCGCGCCGGATACCGCTTCGTAACAATCCATCAGATCTTCGCGTTCGCGGAAGGCATACAGCAGCACGCCCATGGCGCCGACGTCCAGACCATGCGCGCCGATCCACATCAGATGGTTCAGCAAACGCGTGATTTCGTCGAACATGACGCGAATGTATTGCGCCCGCAGCGGCACTTCGATGCCAAGCAGCTTTTCGATCGCCATGACATACGCGTGCTCGTTACACATCATCGATACGTAATCGAGCCGATCCATATAGGGGACCGATTGCAGATAGGTTTTTTGCTCGGCCAGTTTTTCAGTCGCGCGATGCAGCAGGCCGATATGGGGATCGGCGCGTTGGATCACTTCACCGTCGAGCTCTAGCACCAGACGCAAAACGCCGTGCGCGGCCGGATGTTGCGGGCCGAAGTTGAGCGTGTAATTTTTGATTTCTGCCATTATTCGATCCCGTAATTTTCTTCGCGAATGACACGCGGAATGATTTCGCGCGGCTCAATCGTTACAGGCTGATAAATCACGCGGCGCTGTTCTGCGTCGTAGCGCATTTCGACATAGCCGGATACCGGGAAGTCCTTGCGGAACGGGTGACCGATGAAGCCGTAATCCGTCAACAGGCGGCGCAAGTCGTTATGTCCTTCAAACAGAATGCCGAACAGATCGAAGGCTTCGCGTTCGTACCAATCTGCGGTCGACCACAGCGATGTCATCGAGCTCAGCAGCGGCATGTCGTCGTCGGGGGCGAATACTCGCACGCGCACGCGCCAGTTATGCGTCAATGACAGCAGATGCGACACGGCAGCAAAACGCGGACCTTCCCAAACGCCATCGCCGTAGGCCGAATAATCGACGCCGCACAAATCGATCATTTCTTCGAAGCGGGTATCGGCGTGGTCGCGCAATATACGCATTGCGGAAAGATAATCGGCGGCGCCAACGATGATTGTTACCTCACCCAGTGCAACCGTCAAAGTTTTAAGATGGCTGCCCAGCGCGTTACGCAATGCCGCTTCGAGCGTTTCCAGTTTTGTTGTCATACCGCCCTCTTAGCGCGCAATGGTGCTGGTGCGCTTGATTTTATTCTGTAGTTGAATGACGCCGTACAACAGTGCTTCGGCTGTCGGCGGGCAACCCGGAACGTACACATCCACCGGCACAATCCGATCGCAACCGCGTACTACAGAATAGGAGTAGTGATAATAACCGCCGCCATTGGCGCAGGAGCCCATCGAAATAACCCAGCGCGGCTCGGCCATCTGATCGTAGACTTTGCGCAAAGCCGGCGCCATTTTATTGCACAGCGTGCCGGCGACGATCATCACATCCGACTGACGTGGCGATGGACGGAACATAACGCCGAAGCGATCCAGATCGTAACGCGACGCGCCGACATGCATCATTTCAACTGCGCAGCATGCCAGGCCGAAGGTCATTGGCCACATCGAACCAGTGCGGGTCCAGTTAATTACTTTATCTAACGAAGTGGTCACAAACCCTTCGTTGAGTACGCCTTCAATTGACATAAGTTACTCCCAATCCAGGGCGCCTTTCTTCCAGATATACCAAAATCCAACCACGAATTCTGCAATGAACACCATCATCGTGACGAAGCCGGACCAGCCGAGATCGCGCATGGCAACGCCCCACGGGAAGAAAAACGCGGTTTCCAGATCAAACAAAATAAAGAGAATCGCAACGAGGTAATAGCGCACATCGAATTTCATGCGCGCATCTTCGAATGCTTCAAAGCCGCATTCGTATGGGGATGTTTTTTGAGGATCGGGCCGATGCGGCCCTAAAAGACGCCCCATCAATTGAGGAGCAATACCGACAGCAATGCCGATCAGGATAAACAGTAGTACGGGAAAATAATTTTCGAGGTTCACGATAATTGTAGCTATCTATATAGTTTTAGGAATGATTCTCAATATCATACAGAAACCCTCTCGATAAAAAGCCAGCTCGGGAAAACGCCCTTTGCTGGCTTTTGTATTCTTGGTGCCGACGGCGAGACTCGAACTCGCACAGCTTTCGCCACTACCCCCTCAAGATAGCGTGTCTACCAATTTCACCACGTCGGCTTGAGACCTGCTATTTTAACCTGCTTGTTACACTTGTTCAATGCGCAATCTCATCTAAAAAGATATTTGCAGGATAAATTTATTTCGGAATTTGATTCGACTGACCTTGCGACTCAGATGCCGGCGCCGCAGC
>DATMOE010000021.1:0-6071 GCA_035568435.1 Herbaspirillum sp.
GAAAGCCATAAGAAACTGCGCCGCTTTGATCTAACTTTATTTTGCCATCGACTTTTTCGATGACTTTGCTGGAGCGCAAGTTGGGTAAAAACTGCGCCATGTGATCATAGTCAGTCAGCACTGCCCACACTTCGCTTGGACTCGCCTCGACCAGCATATCGACATCTACGACAAGCATCCCATCACTCTTTTGAACATTGATCGTGAGATCCTGATCATGGCGCGTATCACCGAATGCAGCAGACTGACTCAACATGAGCAGTATCACTAGCATTGCCATTCGACAGCAAAATCTCAACATCTGGATACTCCCTATTAACGTGGAGTGGAGGGTAAAGAGCAAATATTACTGCTTCATGACGCCAGGGTGCCGGCGCCGTGGCAATGCAATGCAGGCGTGGCGAGAGATGACTGCGCGTACTCCCGCCACGCCTGCTATATTGTTTTTTTATACGGCCATTTTGTATTTTGTAAATGGAGGTAAGTGTTATCAAGATGCATCAAGATACACGGGCAAGGCGTCGTCATCCTTAAAAAATATGCTGAAATCGTTGATTCGAAATAGCGTTCGGGAACTGGTCGGCAGCAGCGGGCCGCCAACGCAATTCCTCGTTCCTGCCGGCGATCCGGGACTATTCGGTCCCGACTCGTTGCCATGGGAAATTCATGCCGATTTTATCTCTATGATGATCGGCGGCATCAGCTCATTGATATTGCAAGCGCTGCATCCAGGTGCTTTAGCCGGGATATGGGATCACTCAAGCTTTCGGGAAGATTTAAAAGGCCGCCTTGGCAGAACGGCATTTTTCATTGCCGCTACCACTTACGGCTCAACCGAAATGGCCAATAACGCGATTGAAAGGGTGCTGCACATTCATCAAAAAGTAACGGGCGTCGATGAGTTTAACAATCCCTATTCGGCCAACGATCCCCATTTGCTGGCCTGGGTTCACTTAACAGAAACCAGCAGCTTTATGCGGGCCTATTTACGCTATAAAAACGCCCTTCTGCCTCAGCATCAACAAGATCAATATTTTTCTCAAATGACGCTAATCGGGAATCGATTAGGTACTCAGGATCTGCCGCATTGCCGAGCCGAAACCGAGCGATTGATTGAAAGCTACTTTGCAGAACTGCATTATGGACAAAGAGCGCAATCCGTTATTGCGTTGCTGGAAAATTTTCCAAGTAAGCCGGCACAAAAACCGTTCGTCGATTTACTGGTGAAGGCAGGTTTCATGAATTTACCCGAATGGGTTTTCCCTAAAATAAATCGGCAGCCACCCACTAAATTTGAAAATATCGCGATGCATTGCGCCATTAGCCTGGTGGCGAAACCGCTCAGGATGGCCCTTAAAAACGGCGTCAGAAGTCATGCGCTCAGAAGGATGCAGGCTTGCCCATGCCGGCCAGCGTAATCGATTATGATGACGCAGTTTTCGATCCATCTGAACGCAAACGCGACGTTACAACGTGTAGCATAAACCGATCTTGATTTAAGCTGAGACGCCCCTAAGATACATAACAAGTAATTTTTCGTGAAAGGCAACGAACATGAATATCAACACCCTCCTTCGAGGAATTGTCTTGGCTGCGACCATGCTCTGTCTCACACCGGTCTTTGCCGCAGAAGACGCCAGCATGCACGAGGTCTATACGGCGGCACAGGCTGGCAAATTCAACGAAGCGCAAGCAATGATGGACAAAGTTCTGCATGACCATCCAAATAGTGCGAAGGCGCATTTTGTGGAATCCGAATTACTGGCAAAACAAGGCCGCTTTGCCAATGCCGAAGCCGAATTCAAAACTGCCGAGAGCCTTGCGCCTGGGCTGCCATTTGCCAGCCCTGCCTCTGTTCAAGAGCTCCAGGCACGCCTAGCAACGGGCCACACGGTCTCCCATTCACGCCCTGCCCCGCAGCAAGTGAGTGCTGCAGAAGCGCCTAGCGGCGGCATGCCATGGGGCTTCTTACTTGGCGGCGTGGGCCTGATCGCCTTCATTGTGTTTGCCGTGCGATTCATGAACATACGTACTGGCGCCAGCATGGGTGGTGGCGGCGCGGGCAGCATGAGCGGTTACCGTCCCGCCCAGCCTGTGTCGCCATACAGCCCAATGGCGCCGGCGCCGATGATGAATCCTTCAGCCGGCGGCGGGATGGGTTCAAGCATTCTGGGGGGACTTGCCACCGGCGCCGCCATGGGCGCCGGCATAGTTGCAGGCGAAGAGTTGATGCATCATTTTACCGATGGTAATCGGGGCGGCAATAATACGTTCGACACACCGTATGCGCCCGACAATCAGCCTGCCCCCTATGACATGGGCGGGAATGACTTTGGGGTTGCCGACTCGGGCTCGTGGGACGATAGTTCCGGTGGCGGTGGTGATGATTGGGGTTAAGTCGATCTCCTGAGTGTCGAATCTTACGACGCTCAATAATCGTCCTTGCAACAACGCGCATCCGATTCGGATGCGCGTTTTTTTTGTCTTTGCCCAGTAGGCGCTGTACTTGATGAAAAATTTGCAACAATGCAAGGTGTGTGCTGGTGCTAATATTAAAAAGAAACCAACTTTTACAGATTCCTTACATTCTTAAATTATCAAAGCACACTAGAGACATGAGCGCTATTCATCCTGGCAGTACAAGTAATTCCGACACGCTGGAAAACAGCATTTACGCCAAAGTCGCATGGCGCTTGATGCCTTTCCTTTTCATCTGTTATGTCGCCGCTTACCTCGACCGCGTCAACGTCGGCTTTGCCAAGCTGCAAATGCTGAGCGACCTGAAATTCAGCGAGACCATTTACGGTCTCGGCGCCGGTATCTTCTTTATCGGCTATTTTCTGTTTGAAGTACCGAGCAATATCATCATGCATCGCGTCGGCGCCCGTGTCTGGATCGCCCGCATCATGATCACGTGGGCGGTGCTGTCGGCCGCCACAATGTTTGTGACCACGCCGGCCATGTTTTATTTGGTCCGCTTTTTACTCGGCGTGGCCGAGGCCGGCTTCTTCCCGGGCATCGTCCTGTATCTGACCTACTGGTTTCCTGCCGCCCGGCGCGGCCGCATGAATGCGCTGTTCATGATCGGCATTCCGATTGCCGGCGTGGTCGGCGGCCCGCTCTCGGGATGGATCATGACGCACTTTGCCGGCATGCACGGCTGGAATGGCTGGCAATGGCTGTTCCTGCTGGAAGCCATTCCATCGGTCGTGCTCGGCCTGCTGACCCTGCTCTATTTGCCGAACAATATCCGCACATCGAAATGGCTGTCCGAGAGCGAAAAAGAGCTGCTGGCTAAAAACATCGTGAAAGACAGAAGCACCAACCAATCCGAAACCGTCACCAGCGCGTTTTCCAATCCTAAAGTCTGGCTGATGGCCGCGATTTATTTCTGCTGCATGATGGGCCTGTATGGCATCAGCTTCTATCTGCCGACGCTGGTGAAGGCCTCCGGCGTCAAGGACGCGCTGGATGTCGGCATGCTGACAGCGATTCCCTATGCTTGCGGCGTGATCGCCACCTTGCTGGTTGCGCGCAGCGCCGACCGCATGCGCGAACGCCGCTGGCACTTTGCGATTGCGAGCGCACTGGGCGGCCTCGGCCTGTTTTTGAGTACGGTCTATGGCGACAATGTGACGCTGGCGTTATGCGCGCTGTCGCTCGGCACTGCCGGTATGTTGTCGACCATGCCGGTATTCTGGACGTATCCCAGCGCCATTCTGGGCGGCGTCGCAGCGGCAGCCGGCATCGGCCTGATCAACTCTGTGGGCAATCTTGCCGGCTTCGTCAGTCCATCGATTATCGGCTGGTTGAAAGACGTGACCGGCAGCACCAACGCGGGGATGTATTTCGTTGCGGGAGCGTTGGTGCTGGGCGCGTTGCTGGCGTTGCTGCAGCCGCGTGCGTTGGTGAACCGCTAACGCTCTAAAGTCGGCATTGAGCATCGGATAAATCGAAATCCGACTCGCCCGACACAATTGCCTGCAGACCCGCCGCCAGTGATTGACTGGCATTGTCCATCGTCAGTTTGGCGGCGGGTTTGAACATGGATTTACGCCTCAACTTGCGATTGACGACGCTGCACATAGCCATCGCGCATAAACCGATATTTCTCCAACGCAGCGTCATCCAACAAAGTGCCCTCGCCCAATAATTGCGCGCGGCGATCAATGAGGCGCACGGCCGGTACCGAATTACCTTCCAGTCAGTCGTTGACCATGCCGGGTCTTGGAATTCAAAACCATCAATTCACATCTAGGACCGAATCGCTCATACGGAGCGTTGTGTATAGAATGTCATGTAATCTCGTATCTGCGTCTTGCATGACTAATCCCGGTGATTCGCATGCGCAGATCATTAGAACTCCCATTGCCGATACTCGGCATCCATTTTTATCAGGCGGTCTATGCGCTCATTCTTCATTCGCGTCATCGTCATCGGCATTTTGATGCATGTGTATATCGGCGTGCGGCTCATTCCTGCCGCGCCCGTCGGTGTTCCGCTCAAATGGCTCGCTGCGCTCCTGCTCGTGGCATCCGCTCTACTGATCCCGCTCGGCATGGCTGCGCGCAATATCACTCAACAGCCGCTCTCTGATCGGCTGGCATGGGTGGGATTGCTCATGATGGGCTCCTTCTCGTCCTTGCTGATGTTGACAATTCTTCGCGACATCACGCTACTCTTGTTTCACGTCGTGAACCGCTTCCATGAGGTGCGCGTGGCGATGACGGCGTTCATCGCTTCGAGCGCGCTGGGCGTGCCGGTGTTGGCGCTGCTTCTCACCTTGTTCGGCATCTATAACGCGCGGCGGAATGCGCCGGTGAAAAATATCGACATACCTATCGCCGGGCTAGCGGCGGCACTGCATGGTTTCACGATCGTGCAGATCAGCGATATCCATATCGGCCCGACCATTAAACGCGGATATGTCGAGAAGATCGTCACCGCCGTGAATGCGCTCAAACCGGATCTGATTGCGGTGACGGGTGATGTCGTCGATGGATCCGTGCTTCAGCTTGCGGTGCATACGCGACCGCTCGGTGCGCTATCTGCGCGGCATGGCGCCTTCCTCGTCACCGGAAATCACGAATACTATGCCGGTGTCGAGAATTGGATCGCTGAGTTCCGCAGGCTTGGCCTGAACGTGTTGATGAACGAGCATGTGGTCGTCAACCACGACGGCGCGCGCGCGATCGTGGCCGGCGTGACCGATTACAACGCGGGCAGCTTCGACCCGGCGCACATCAGCGATCCAGCGAAAGCCATGCACGGCGCACCGGGCGATATCCTGTTTCGACTGCTGCTTGCGCATCAGCCGCGTAGTGCACCGGCAGCATCGAAGGCAGGCTTCACGCTGCAATTGTCCGGCCACACGCACGGCGGCCAGTTCCTGCCGTGGAATTTCTTCGTTCGCTTGCAACAGCCGTTTGTTCACGGGCTGGCGAAACTCAACGATCTTTGGGTGTACACGAGTCGCGGCACGGGCTATTGGGGACCGCCGATACGACTAGCCGCGCCGTCTGAAATCACGCGCCTGCGTCTGGTTGCGGGCGCGCCTGCCGTTTAATGATAGGTGTCATGCCATTCCAATAATGCGGCGATCGCACATGTGCGATCCGCCAAAACACATGGCACATCATTTGCTTAGTTACTAGGATTTCTTTTTAATAAAAATAGTGTTTACAGAAATGAGGAGATCTGCCGCCATGAAAACGATCCAACCGGGCACGCGCCGAATTATTCCCGCCGCATTGGCCTCCGCACTAACCTCGTTTACGGTAGCGCTGGCCGCCTGCGCCATCGCGCATGACGCCAATGCCGCCGCGCCGGCTTCCGATGGCGACAATGCCAGTGCCGGCATGGCTGCAACCCTCGCCACCGCCAAGCTGTTCGACCGTGTAGTGGAGCAGCCGGCAAAACTCCGCATCTTCCTGCAAGCCATGCCCAAGGGCGGCGACCTGCACAATCATTTGAGCGGATCGCCTTATGCCGAGGATTACCTGCAATGGGCTGCCGCCGACGGTTCCTGCATTTCGCGCAGCAAACGCGCGATTGTCGCCCCGCCCTGTTCC
>DATMOE010000022.1:0-2028 GCA_035568435.1 Herbaspirillum sp.
CATGGCTGCAAGCGCTGGTCGCGCAAGCGCGGCAGATGCAAGGCGGCAGCGCAGCCTTGGGCATCTTCGGCACCAGCATTTCGGCCACCTGGCTGGCCGCCTCGCTGGGGGCGCAGGTGACGTTTTTTGTCGACGAGGACGCCAATCGTATCGGCCGCAGCCACATGGGACGGCCGATTTATCATCCGGTCGATGCACCGAAGGCATCGGCTGCGCTGATGCCGCTGCGCGCCGATATCGCGCAGGCAATCGCGCAGCGTTTTGACCAACAATTCGGCCAGCTCGGCTGCCGCTTTGTGCTGCCGCCCACCTGAACCCATTTAAGTGAATCGACCATGACAAATCCGCCTCGCACCAAAGAACCGCAATACGACATGTTGTTCGACGTGATCGATCAACACGGCCTCAGCCAATTCGGCCTGATGGCCAACGAATCATGGAATCAGGATCCGAAACGTCTGTTGTTTACGCTGGCGCGCTATAAATTCGTCGCCAAGATGCTGGACGGCCGGGACAGCGTGCTGGAGATCGGCTGTGCCGACGCGTTCGGCACCCGTCTGGTGCAGCAGACGGTCGGCCGCGTCACCGCGGTCGATTTCGATCCGGTATTTATCGCCGATGTGCAGGCGCGGATGAACCCCGCCTGGCCGCTCAAGAGCTTCGTGCACGATATGCTCGAAGGCGCGGTGCCGGGTCAATTCGATGCGATCTACAGTCTGGATGTGCTGGAACATATCGCCCCCGAGCAGGAAACCGTTTTTCTCGATCACGCGCTGCAATCGCTACGGCCGCACGGCGTCATGATCGTCGGCATGCCTTCGCTGGAATCGCAGGCCTATGCGTCGCCGCAAAGCAAGGCCGGGCATGTCAATTGCAAATCGGGCAAGGAGCTGAAGGCGCTGCTGGAAAATTATTTTCACAACGTCTTTCTGTTCTCGATGAATGATGAAACGGTGCACACCGGTTTCTATCCGATGGCGCATTACCTGCTCGCACTATGTTGCGGCAAGAAGGCAGGGTAAGCCCGTGAGCCATACGGTAAATGCCGATCGGATGCCCGGCAGCGTGCTCATTACCGGCGCCGAAGGCGGCATCGCGCGCGCGCTGGCGGCCACCCTGGCCGCCGACGGCGTGCAGGTATGGCGCACCACGCGCCGCCGCGACAACGTTGCGCCGCAATGTTTATTCCTGGATTTGTCTGAATCCCCCGAACACTGGCATTTGCCGCCCGCCCCGATCGATATCGCATTTCTCTGCGCCGCGATCACTTCACAAGCGCAATGTGAAAACCAGCCCGAGGCGAGCGCGCAAGTCAATGTGCTGCACACGGTTCAACTGGCCCGGCAACTGGCGGCCGCCGGCGCCTTCGTGATCTTTGTTTCGACCAATCTCGTGCTGGACGGACAGACACCGTTTGCCGACGCCGCACACCCATGTAACCCGCAAACCGCCTACGGCCGGCAAAAAGCCGAAGCAGAGCGGCAGTTGCTACATCTCGGCCAACAGGCCGCCATCGTGCGCTTCGGCAAAGTGATCGTGCCCGGCATGCCTTTATTCGAACAATGGGCCGGCGATCTGCGCGCAGGAAAACGCATCAATCCATATCACGATTTGACGATGGCGCCGATCTCGCTGTCATTTGCGGTCGAGGTATTGCGGCGGGTGGCGCTGCAGCGCCGGGCCGGCATTGTCCAGGCCACCGCCGCGTGCGATATCAGTTATGGGCAAGCGGCCGTGTCGATCGCGCAAAAGCTGGGTGCGGCCCCAGCGCAGATCGAACCGGTTTCACATCCCCAGGCGGTATTTGCGCCGCGCCACGCGGCCTTGGATACAGCCGGCCTGGCCGCGCTGGGCCTGGCCGCGCCGGCGCCGGAACAAGCGTTCGATCATTTCGCGCCAAGCGCTATTTCAACGGAGACGAGATGACCGAGATGACCCTCACCGCAAGCAACAACGGCATCCTGGCAGAGGTGTTCGGCGCACCCGGCTACAGCACCGCATTGACCATCGGCGCGGACGAATTACTGT
>DATMOE010000023.1:0-8967 GCA_035568435.1 Herbaspirillum sp.
AAAGGGCTTTATCTTCTTTTCAGGGTTGATCCCTCAGGGAGGCGACAAGCTTTCCTTTACCTCGTGTGATGGAAGCTATCCAACACAGGAATTATGATACAAGGGAGGCCGCAGGCCGGAATGACACGAACGGAGTACAACAACCCGCCACACCCCATCTGACGGCGCCTTGAAGGAAAGAATCGCAACTATTTTTTGAGCCACGGATCGGTATTCGGCTGCGGAAATTTTTCGGCAATAAAATCGACGAAGCTGCGTACCGTGGCAGACAATAAGCGACGGCTGGGATACACCAGCACCACAGCAATTTTCTGGACATGATAAGCAGGCAATACATGCAGCAATCGCCTCCGTTTCAGATCGTTGCCCAACGTGAATGTAGGGCGTAAAACGATCCCCATTCCAGACTGTGCGCAACGCTTGAGGAGATCTGAGTTATTGGAAATCATCCTGCTGTTGACCTCAATACTGACCTCGGCGCCATCGGGACCGCAAAGCGACCAATGGTCGCGCAGATGTTCAAACGAATAACCCAAACAAGCATGCCGGGATAAATCCTGCGGTACTTCAGGCAAGCCGAAGCGTTCGATATAAGCGGGAGAGGCACATAAAATAACCTGCGAGATACCGAGCTGACGCACAATCATCCCGCTGCCGAATTTTTGCGTGTCATTGAAAATGCCCACATCGAAACCTTCTTCCACCAGATCGGCCGGGCGGTCGGACAAAGTGACATCCAACATCACATCGGGGAATGCCTCGGCATAAGGCGGCAATAAATGCGGCAATTGAAATTGCCCGAAACTCATCTGCGCATACAGTTTGAGCGTGCCGCCCGGTCTTTTCGACAAGGACGAAGTAATCGCCTCCACATCATCGATCTCGGCCAAAATCTGGCGCACGCGTTTTAAATATTCCCGACCGATATCGGTCAACGACAACTTGCGCGTACTGCGATGCAATAACCGCGTACCGAGATGATTTTCCAGATCGGCGATATAACGCGTCACCGCTGCATTCGAAAGATCGAGCAACAAAGCCGCGCGCGCAAAACCACCCTGCTCCGCCACTTTCACAAACACCCGCATCGACTGCAGCCTGTCCATTGATGGTCTCCGCGCTTCTTTATTATTATGAAAACTGAAATATCACATTGCCAATAGCGATGTTTTTTTCGGATTATATAAGCAATAGACTGTGCACATCAAAACGATCTTGCCGATCTGTCAAGCAAGATACAGACGCCACATAGATAGGGGATCCCAATGACTAAACGATAGAGGTCTCAAAATGCATTCCCCAAATACACTCGCCGCCGCCGTACTTATTTGTTGCGCCGGATTAAGCGTTTTCAGTCTTACTTCTTGTGCAGACCCGAATAGTCCTACCGGCGATGCGAACGCTGCCACCCAAACCAAAACACGCGCCGAAGTAAAAGCTGAGCTGAACCAGGCACTGATGAATGGGTGGCATATAGATAAAGGCGACTAAGGTATTTTTACCTCTTTATCCAATTGCGCAATCAACAGCTTCTCAAACGCAAGCAGCTCATCCGCGCTCATATCCGATACGGCGGTATAAGCCATCCCGGCATGCGTCCACCGGAGTAACTGAAAGCCGTGTACCGACGTCAATTTTCCGGAGGTATCGCGCCCGCTCTGATCCGGCCACACAAAAAGATTCAACAGATGCTTGCCATGCCGGTAAGCCAAGCCCGCCACCGAACGCTGCCGCAAATAATCCAGCCGCCCACCGACCAACGCATAACCATCCTGCGCCAGATCGACCACAGGCGGCGAATAATCGAGTTTGCCGGTAAACCAGGGTTTGACGGTATGCCGATCGGACGATGCGACATCCGCCAGATGATCCACCTGTAACGAACGAAAATGCGTGGCGACGATTTCCCGGTCGAGAAAATCCGTTTCCGAGGGCGCCTGCAAATAAAGCGCCAGCGTGACGGCAAAGGCAACGGAACACAGGCTGGCGATGCCGAAATTAATCCGTCCCCATGGCCATCCGCTGAATTTGGCAAAAACATTGAACGTTCTGCGCGGCGGCTTATTGGGCAACTTATTGGCCAACTTATCGGCAGGCTTACTTGCAAATTCACCTGCCTCGATATCGCTCACAATACGCGCCCGCAGAGAGTCCGGCGCAGTATAAGCCCTCGCATTGCTCCTGACCGCCACCTGCAGATTTGAAAGACGCTCGAAGGCTGTGCTGCATGTCTGGCAAGACGCAAGATGGGCGGCATATTCGGCCATGACGGGCGCATCCAATTCATTGTCGAGACACGCCGACATCAGGTTTTGAGATTCATTACAATTCATGAGATGCTCCAACTACGGACAGCCGCAGAGTATCGCCCAGCAATTTTCGACCACGCGCCAAACGCGACATGACCGTGCCAATTGGGATTTCCACCACTTCGGCAATCTCCTTGTAAGACAGATCTTCAATATCCTTGAGTACCACCACTTCCCGATAGGCCAGCGGCAGCTTTTCCAATGCTGCATTAACGGCGCGCCGGGTATCCTCTCTGGCAGCAATACTCTCAGGATTGCTGCCCGCTGCGAAGGGCGAACAACTGCCGGCGACGCCATAGTCGCCATGGCCGCTATGCAGCAGCTCATCGAAACCGACATCGCCATCTTCATGCCGGCGATCCCGCAGCCACGAATAATAGGTACGGCGGACAATCGTCAGCAGCCACGCGCGACCATTGCCGCCGCGAAAACTATCGAAAAATCTGAACGCTCGCAAAAACGCCATCTGCACGATATCTTCCGCATCCTGATGATCGCGGGCCAACCAGCGCGCCAGGCTGTATGCCGCATCCAGATGCGGCAAGACAGTCCTCTCGAACCGGTGGACCTTATCTTGCGTATCCAAATAACCATCCATCGTATTTTCCGCGCATGAGTTAGAAGACGCCGCTGCATTGCTGTTTATTCCCTAAAAATAATATTTAGAACTCATTTCATAAATAGGCAAAAGTGCGAATGAGGCTATTTGGCTGAAGTGCAAGGCGCGTCGCGCAGCCCAGGGTGGCCCCCTGGGCAAGCGGCGCAACGCAGCAATTCAGTCAAATAGTCCATTCGCGCTTATGCCTATTTATGAAATGAGTTCTACTTATTCGGGAATATTCGGGAATATTTGTATCGCACATCGGGTTATGCAAATTGTAGCCGTCGTATGTGGTGAGCGGCGGCACAAGCCTCCATGAAAGGATACGCAATGCGACGGACGTCTCAATTTGCCGGTAGCGCGGCTTTGTTGCCGGGCTTGCTGTGCTTGCTGATCTTGGCCCCGGCCGCAGCCTTTGCTGCCGGCGACGTAGCGCACGGGCAAATGCTCTATCAAAGCATGTGCATGACCTGTCATTCGATTGAGTATAGCGGGGTCGGGCCTGCGCATAAGGGTTTGTTCAACAGAAAGGCCGGCAGCCTGCCGGATTACAACTATTCGCCGGCGCTCAAGGCATCGGCGGTTATCTGGACCGAACAAACACTCAATAAATGGCTGACCAATCCAGAGCAATTCATCCCCGGGCAAAAAATGGGATTTATGGTTGCCTCGCCGCAAGACCGGGAGGATTTGATCGCCTATCTGAAAATCGCCACGCAACAAAAATGAAGCGCTTTCCACACCAGGAGAATATGAGATGAACCAGAAAATCGATCGCAGAAAATTTATCCGACTGAGCGCTGCCGGCGGCGGCGCAGTATTCATGTCCGGTTTATATGGCCAAGTGAAGGCGGCCGCCCCAGATCAGGCTGCATCGGCCTACGAGGATTTCTATTTCGTCCAGCTATCGGACGCGCATTGGGGTTTCAACGGCCCGCCCAATCCCGATGCAGCCAACACCCTGAAAAAAGCGGTGGCATCGGTCAATGCACTAACGGTGAAGCCAGACTTCATCGTCTTCACCGGCGACCTGACGCACACCACCGACGATCCAAAAGAACGACGCCGGCGCATGGCCGAATTCAAAGACATCGTTGGCGCACTGGATGTCAAACAGATTTATTTTATGCCGGGCGAACACGATGCATCGCTCGACAACGGCGCAGCGTTCAAGGAATATTTCGGCAAAACGCATTACACCTTCGACCACAAAGGCGTGCATTTTATTACGCTCGACAACGTATCGGACCCCGGCGCCAGGATTGGCGAAGAACAATTGGCATGGCTCAAGAGCGAGCTGGCCACCCAGAAAAAGGATGCGCGCATCATCGTATTCACGCATCGCCCACTATTCGACCTGGCGCCGAAATGGGACTGGGCAACCCGCGACGGCGACCAGGCGATCGCCTTGTTAATGCCCTATTCCAATGTGACGGTATTTTACGGACACATACATCAAGAACACCATCACCAGACCGGACACATTGCCCATCACGCCGCCAAATCGCTGATGTTCCCCTTGCCGGAACCCGGCTCGCAAGAAAAGCGCGATCCCCTGCCCTGGAATGCGGCCGCGCCGATCAGGGGATTGGGCTTCCGCGAGGTGGAAGCCGAGTCCAAGGCGACGGGCTATGTCATTAACGAATTCCCTGTGACGACGGTGCGTTCATGATGCAATCCAGAAGAACCTTGCTGCTGGGCGCGCTAGCCGGCGTCGGCGTCGGCGCGCTATGCTGCGGCACAATGTTCAGCATGCAAGCCCAGGCCCAGGCTAAACCCCGCATCATCAAGATCGAGGCGAGAAAATTTGTCTTTACGCCCAATGAAATCACGATCAAGCAAGGAGAACAGATCATCCTGGAACTCACCGCATTGGACTTCATCCATGGATTCAGTCTGCCCGACTTCAAAATGCGCACGGACATCATGCCGGGAAAAGTAACCACCCTCGCCTTGAACCCGACCGAAGTCGGCAGATTCACTTTTTTATGCGACAACTTCTGCGGCGACGGCCACGAAACCATGAACGGCAGCCTTATAGTGGAGGCGTAGGAGAAGCATTCCGAACACTGCAAACCTGATACGCAAAACAACTTGCCGCCAGCAAATCCGCCGCACCGCCCGGAGACAAACCCAGCCGGACAAAATCATCATGCACGGCAATCGCGTGACGCATCCAATCAGCCCTGGACGTCCCCCCCGCCGCCAAGAATTGGCGGCCAAAATCTTTGACGATTTCTGCGCCGCTTAAACCGCCCCGACGATAAACATTGCTGTCATGGATATGACTCATCAACAAAAACAAAGTATCGATCTTCGTCTCATGCCAAGCGATGCCGGCGCGCTGTGATTTTTCCAGTTGCGGCAAAGCGATCTCGAAAATGGCAGGAAACCCAAGCGCCGCTTCCTCGCGCGCGCCGCCATGCGATGTGGCCGCTTGCATAAGACTATGCCGCCCCAGCGCCTCACCCCAATGGGCCAGCACATTGGCACGGATCGCAGCGGGCGAAAACACATCCCTTTGCGCATACCCCGCACCGACGGCCGCGCAAAGCATGCCCAAACAAAAAATGGCGCCACGATGCGTATTGACGCCACCTGTTGCGCGCATCATTCGCGCTTCTGCTGCAATGCCAAGCGTTCTAAGTTCGTCGAAAGACGCCCGCCTCATCCCTGCTGCCGTAACCGCAACGAAATACCCACGCAAGGAAAAAAGGCTGCGCATGAATGTCGAGGCATCCATATCCTGATGGCTGCCGTTATCGATGAGCGAAACCAAGCCGGGCTTCGGATACAACACCAATTCCTGGTAGAGACTCCTGACAGCGAGCCGTCCCACCTCTGCGCAAAAACGCGTTGGCACGAAAGGCTGCTCAAGAGTGCGCGATTTCATCAACGCCACTCAAGCGGGCGGCAAAATCGCCTTCAAGCCGGCCAGGAAAGATTTCACTTGCAGCTCGATCACTTTTTTAGTGTCGTAAGGATTTGCGTTCTGATAGATGTGACGACGAATGGCCAGATGCGATACGGTGCCATGCAGAATCCAACCTATTTCCTGCGTCAGCGCCGTATCTTCCGGCATACGCAAACCGGCCTCAAGCGCCGCTTCTTCAACAATGATCTCCAGCAAATTAGCCACGATCTTCGTGATGTAAGCCGGCGCCATTGCCATATCCGACAAGGATGCATGCAGGAACAAACGCAGCCAGCGGCGCGTCAAGATTAAATCGTAATACTCTTGATAAAACTCCGTCACGCGCTGCTCAACCGGTTTGCTGCGGTCCTTCAACAGCACGAACCAGACGGCCTTGATCCGGCCCGCAATTTCCGTTTCGTACACGGCCGCCAGCAACGCCGCCTTATTCGGAAACACGCTATACAGCAAACGCTGCGACACGCCGCACGCATCGGCCAAGGCACGCGTTTGCGCAGTGATACCGTACTCCGCAAAAAATTCGCACGCCTTCCCCAATATCTGCGCGCGACGCTCGGCTTGCGGCATACGCACGGTCGGATAACGAACTTTTTTCGGCGGCGCAGCGGCCTTTTTCGGGCGGCTTTCCACCAGAACAGCGTCTTTTATTTTCATGTTATTTCTTTGAAAAAACTTTGAGAAAATTGATTGACCATGTCCTTTTACAACAAGGCTTATCGTCAATTGACGATATCTAAATTTTAATCTATTCTACACAAAAACCTGGACGCTCAGGCTCTCGACCATCCCCCCGCCCTAGAGGAAACACCATGATTCTGGAAATGCGCACCTATCAGGTGCATGCCGGCAAAGCGCCTGAATTTCTGAAAATATACCAAGACAACGGCTTACATATCATCACCCGCTACGCCAAATTGGTAGGCTGCTGGACCAAAGAATCCGGCACCCTCAATTCCATCGTATTTCTCTGGGGCTATGACGATTTCGGCCATCGCAGCGCGCAACGCGCCCAAATGGCGCAAGACCAGCAATGGCAAGCTTTTGTACCGACAATCCTCCCTTATCTGGTGCATCAGGAAAGCGTTTTCTTGAACCCTGTCACTTTCTCTCCTATCCAGTAACACCATGCCGATCAGCACTTTCGAATTGTTCAGACTCGGCATTGGCCCGTCCAGCTCGCACACCGTCGGACCGATGCGCGCCGCAGGCCGCTTCGTCCAGGAACTTGAAACCGGCGGCCAACTGGCGCAACTGGCCAGCGTGACAGTCGACTTGTACGGCTCACTTGCGCTCACCGGCAAAGGCCACGGCACCGACCAAGCCGTGCTGCTCGGCCTGATGGGAGAACAGCCGGAAACCGTGGACATCGACCGCGTCGAGGCCCATTTGGCCGGCATACGGCAAAGCGGCGAAATCTCGCTGCTGGGCCGTCACCGGGTGGCCTTCACCGAAGTGCAGCATCTCTTATTTCACACCACCGTCACGCTGCCGCAGCACCCTAACGGCATGCGCTTCACAGCCACCGATGCCGGCGGCAATATCCTGTTTCAGCAATTGCTCTTCTCGATCGGCGGCGGTTTTGTCGTCGCCGCCGAAGACATCGGCCAGACAGCGCCGCCGGCAGTGGCCTTGCCGCACCCATATCGATCAGCGCAAGCATTGCTGCAGATCGGCCTGGATCAACAAAAAACCATTGCTGAAATCGCCTACGAAAACGAACTGGCGCTGCGTTCGCCGCAAGAAATAAGCGACGGACTGGACCGGATCAGCGCCGCGATGTCTGCCTGCATCGAGCGCGGACTAAGCCGGGAAGGCCGCCTGCCGGGTGGCCTCAACGTGCGCCGCCGCGCCAAACAAATGCATGATCGGCTGCTGGCGAACAAAGATGCCACCGGACCGTTACTGGAACTCGATTGGGTCAATGCCTTTGCCATCGCCGTGAACGATGAAAATGCGGCCGGCGGCAAAGTCGTCACTGCGCCGACCAATGGCGCTGCCGGCATCATTCCGGCCGTGCTGCGCTTCTATGTCCAATTTTGCCCGAACCCCTCAAAACAAGGCATCCATGACTTCCTGTTGACGGCAGCGGCTATTGGTTCGCTGTACAAGGAAAATGCCTCGATCTCCGGTGCCGAAGTCGGCTGCCAGGGCGAAGTTGGCGTCGCCTCCTCAATGGCAGCGGCCGGCCTGGCGGCAGTCCTGGGCGGCAGCAATGAGCAAATCGAAAATGCCGCTGAAATCGGCATGGAACACAACCTGGGACTCACCTGCGATCCAGTAGGCGGCCTGGTGCAGATCCCCTGCATCGAACGCAATGCGATGGGCGCGACGAAAGCCATCAACGCTGCGCGTCTCGCGCTATGCGGAGATGGGCAGCATCACGTGACGCTAGACAAAGTAATCGAAACCATGCGCCAGACCGGTGCCGACATGCATACCAAGTACAAGGAAACATCGCTTGGCGGGCTGGCGGTTAATGTAGTGGCATGTTGATTTGAGGATTGAGGTGACCCTTCGACAGGCTCAGGGCGAACGGGTTTTGTCGAAGGGTCACCGCAAAACTAAAATTTTGGGGTTGTGAAATGAAGGGCGTCAGGCGGGCTGTGAGTGGATGTTGTGCGCAGTGAGGTAAAGAAGGGAGGTAGCCGAAGGCTGCCGGAATGACACGAACGGAGTACAACATCCGCTCACAGCCCGCCTGACGCCCTTCATTTCGCAACAAGCTATTAAAAAAAACTCAGGCTAAAAACTGCTCAGCCAACCGCACCCAATAAGTCGCCCCAATCGGCAACAACGCATCATTAAAATCATAGCTAGGATTATGCAAAGTGCACGGCCCCAGCCCATGATTAGCATCCCGATGATCGCCATCGCCGTTCCCGATAAACACATAACAGCCCGGCTTACTCTGCAGCATAAAAGCGAAATCTTCCGCCGCCATGCTCGGCTCGACGTTAGTATTCACATTCTCCACACCCACGATCGACTGCATCACACCTGTGGCCAGCGCCGTTTCGTTGCGATGATTAACCACTGCCGGATACAAACGATTAAACCGGAACTCCACCTCGGCATCGAACGCCGCGGCGGTATGCCGGGCGATCTCGCCCATGCGCTTTTCG